>DATGVY010000528.1:0-10502 GCA_035299845.1 Streptosporangiaceae bacterium | reverse complement strand
GCCGCGATCGGCGGACGGTGATCAGATAATCCGGACGCGGGGGTCGAGCAGGGCGTAGGCCATGTCCACGATGATGTTGGCGACGACGACGAACACGGACGCGATGATGACAAAGCCGATAATGACAGGGAGATCGCCCGTCGAGATCGCATTGATAGATTCGGCGCCCAGGCCGGGGAGGCTGAACACAATTTCGACGACCACGACGCCGCCGAGCAAGCCGCCGATGTCGACACCCAGCTGCGATACCACCGGCGTGAGGGCGGCCCGTACTCCATGCCGGTAGATCACGCGGCGCTCGGTCAGCCCCTTCGCCCGGGCGGTGCGGATGTAGTCCTCGCCCATCGTGTCCAGCAGTGATCCGCGCGACAGCCTGGTGTAGATGGCTGCTTGCACGGTTGCCAGAGTGATCCAGGGCAGTACCATGTGCCCCGTCCATGGGATCAGGCCACCGGACAGCCCTGCGTAGCCGGTCGAGATCCAGGTAATCCCGTGTTCATTCAGCGGCAGGAACACGAAGAGGATCAGCAGCTCGCCGAGCACGAATACGGGCATCGAGATGCCAGCCAGCACGCCCACCGTGGAGACCCGGTCGAACAGGCTGCGCGACCTGGTCGCGCTAATGATCCCGACGGCAAGCCCGACGATCAGCCAGAGCAGCACAGCGCCGACGACGACAGAGGCCGTAATCGGCAGGTCCTGGGCAAGGATTGTCCTGACCGGTATCTGCTTGTAGTAGGAGAATCCGAGGTCTCCGCGCGCCGTCTTGCCGAGGAAGCGCCAGTACTGCGTCATAACCGGCTGGTTCAGGCCAAGGTTCCTGATGACTTCGCTGATCACCTGCGGCGTGGCCGACCGGCCGGCTAGCTGCCTGGCGACGACCGAGACTGGTCGGGCAAAGAACAGGAAGAATGTTCCGGTGGCGACGATCCACAGCACGAGGATGCCGGTGAGGATCCGGCGGACGAGGAACCGCGTGATGCCCATGGCAGCTCACTCTCCCAGTTCCGAGACCGTCAGGGGAGGCAGGGCTCCCGGCTCCGTGGCCGCCTTGGGCTTGTTCTTCCTGCGCTTGCGGCCCGCGGCGAAGATCCGCTCGGTCCGTGGATCCATCGCGTCCCTGATCCCGTCGCCGAGCAGGTTGAACGCGAGCGTGGTGACAAGCAATGCAGCGGCGGGGAAGACCACGTACCACCATGCAACAGAATAGTAATTCTGCGCTTCGCCCAGGATGTTTCCCCAGCTCGGGGTCGGTGGCGGGATGCCCAGGCCGAGGAAGGACAAGGTGGCCTCGAATACGACGGCGGTTGGTATGTACAACGTCGCCAGCACGAGGACCGGACCCAGTAGGTTCGGCAGGATGTCGATGAACATGATCCGCCAGGGTCCTGCGCCGAGGGACCTGGCCGCCTCGATGTACTCCTTCTCCTTGATCGACAGCGTCTGGCCGCGCACGATCCTGGAGATGCCAGCCCAGGAGAAGAACGAGATCACGGCAATCACGATCGCGAGGCTAGGCCCGAGTATCGCAGCGAGCGCCAGCGCCAGGACGATGAGCGGGAACGCGAGCGCCGTGTCGATGAACCTGGCCAGCACGGTGTCCACCCAGCCGCCGAAGTACCCGGCCACCAGGCCGACGGCGACCCCTGCGACGGTCGCGATCGCGGTGGTGAGGATCCCGACGAACAGCGAGATCCGCGCTCCGTACAGGGTACGGATCATCAGGTCGCGGCCGATATAGTCGGTGCCGAGGAAGAATCCGTGGGTGCCGGGCGGGACTGGTGCCCCGCTGCTCGTCGTGCCTGAGTTCGTGAACGCTTGCTCGGGGCCGTGGCCGGTCAGGCTCACAAACAGCGGTGCAGCGATGGCCAGCACGACCATCACCAGGATCACCGCGATCGACGCGATGGCCATCTTGTCGCGGAGCAGCCGCCGCCAGGTGAGCTTCCACTGGCTCCGGCCCTCGATCGCCTCCTCAGGCGCGGCCTCGGCCGCGTGCGCCTGGAACTCAAGTGAGGTAACGCTCATCGTCGTTCCCTTCCGGCGACTCTGGCCAGGGTCTCGCCTGCCTGCACGGGGAAATGACAGGCGGTCTGGTGCATCGCCGGGTCACCCGGCTTGACTTCAAGCGCCGGCTCCTGCTGGCTGCACAACTCCTGTGCCTTCGGGCAGCGGGGATGGAACCGGCATCCGCTTGGCGGGTTGATCGGGGACGGCACGTCACCGGTCAGGATGATCCGCCGCCGCTGGGCGGCCGCGTCCGGATCGGCGGCCGGGGCGGCGGACAGCAGCGCCACGGTGTACGGATGCCGGGCAGTGTCGTAGACCTGGTTCTTCGGCCCCGACTCGGCGATGCGCCCCAGGTACATCACGGAGACGTTGTTGCTGACGTGCCGGACGACTTCCAGGTCGTGGGCGATAAACAGGTAGGACAGGCCGAAATCGCTCTGCAGGTCGGCGAGCAGGTTGAGCACCTGGGCCTGGATCGACACGTCGAGGGCGGAGACGGGCTCGTCGCAGATGATCAGCTTGGGCCGCAGCGCGAGCGCGCGGGCCACCCCGATCCGCTGGCGCTGGCCGCCGGAGAACTCGGCCGGGAACCGGTTGAAGTGCTCGGGGTTGAGCCCGACCCGCTCCATCAGCTCCTGCACGGCCTTCTTGCGCGCGGCGCCGCTGGCGGTCTTGTGCACCGCGAACGGGTCGCCGATGATCGCGCCGACCCGCCGGCGCGGGTTCAGCGAGCCGTACGGGTCCTGGAAGATCATCTGGATCTCCCGGCGGAATGGCCGCATGGCCCGGCGGGACAGGTTGGTGATGTCCCGGCCCTCGAACGTGACCTTGCCCGACGTGACCGGGATCAGCCCGGCGACGCAGCGGGCCAGGGTGGACTTGCCGCTGCCGGTCTCGCCGACCAGGCCGAGCGTCTGGCCCCGGCGCACGACCAGTGAGACCCCGTCTACCGCCTGGACCTGGCCGACCGTCCGCCGGATAATGCCCCCGCCGCGCACGGGGAAATGTTTGACCAGGTTGTCCACCCGGACCAGCACGTCATCTTCCATGGCCGCCTCGAGCGGCGCGGGCGATGCCGCATCGCGCAGCGTATCACTCATGCGATGACGCTCCCCTCGGACTCCGGACGCTCCGCGATCGCCTCGGCGATCTTCGCCGCCGCGGCATGACGGCCCTGCGCGACCGCCTGCCTGCGGAGTTCCTCAGTTTCCGGGGCCAGGCCGGTCGCCAGCACGGGCAGCCAGCAGGCGGAGATGTGGCTGTCGCCATCGCCGACCGGCGCCAGCCGGGGCTGCTCGGTCAGGCACCGGTCCATGACGTACGCGCACCGGGGATGGAAGGCGCAGCCGGACGGCAGCCGGATCAGGCTGGGCGGCTGGCCGGTGATCGGCCGGAGCCGCTCGGCCGCGGCCGAGCTGTGCGGGATGGACTCCAGCAGGCCCTTGGTGTAGGGGTGATGTGGCTGATAGAAGATGTCGTGCTTGCTGGCCCGCTCCGCGGCCTTCCCCGCGTACATGACCAGCACGTCGTCGGCGATGTCCGCGATCACCCCGAGGTCATGAGTGATCATGATGAGCGCGGTGTCGGACTCCTGCTGCAGCCGGAGCAGCAGATCGAGGATCTGGGCCTGGACGGTGGCATCCAGCGCGGTGGTCGGCTCGTCGGCGATGATCAGCTTGGGGCTGAGGGAGAGCGCCATCGCGATCATGGCGCGCTGCCGCATCCCGCCGGAGAACTGGTGCGGGTAGTCGTGCACGCGCTGGCGGGGACTGGGGATCCCCACCCGGCCGAGCAGCTCGACCGCGCGCTCGGTTGCCTGCTTCTTGCTGACCGACCGGTCGTGCGACCTGATCATCTCAACTATCTGCCAGCCCACCTTGTACAGCGGGTGCAGGCTGGTCAGCGGATCCTGGAAGATGACGGCTATCTCTGCTCCGCGGATCCTGCGCAGCTGATCCGGCCGGAGGCTGAGCAGGTCGGTGCCGTCGAAGATGGCCTTCCCCTCGATCTCGCCGCCCGGGGTCAGGCCGAGCAGCGTCTGGGTGAGAACGGTCTTGCCGCTGCCGGACTCGCCGACGATGCCGATGGTCCGGCCGCTGTCGACGCTGAACGACACCCCGCGCACCGCCTGGACGAGGCCGTCCGCGGTGGGGAAACTGACCCGCAGGTCGGTCACCTCGAGCAGGCTCATTAGTCCCTCCGATGTGGCTGCCTACGGCAGGCCGACGCGGCCGGGGCCTGGCTCTCGCAACAGCCGCATCGTGAACTACCTGACGTTGTCCAGGGTCCAGAGCGTACCGGCTGTTCCTTTGCCTGGTCCGGCCGGGTATGCCTGGTGCATACCCGGCCGGACCCTGCGATTAACTCAGTCGGCCGCTGCTGAGCTCAGCTGACCCACATGTTGGTGATGTCCGGCCCGTAGTTGGGTCCGTAGACGACCGGCGACGAGCCCACGTTATGCACCCGCTTGCTTGAGTAGTACGGAAGCAGCTGGTTCAGCAGCGGGACGAAGACCGCGTTCTTCATCACGTTGATGTCCGCCTGGTGCCAGATCGGGCCAGCCGCCGACACCGAGGGCGCTGCCTCGGCCTGCTTGATCAGGCTGTTCAGCGTCGCGCTGTTGTAGCAGCCGTAGTTGGTGGTGTTGATCACGCAGTTGGTCTGGAACAGCGGCGCGATCACCGTGCGGCCGTTGTTGCCGAACCAGTCGGGGATCCAGCCGGCCTGGCCCAGATCCCAGGTGCCCGGCTTGGCGTTCTCTGGCGAGTTGCCGAGGTCGACGAAGAAGCTCGAACCCGGCTCCCCCTTGCCCTTCAGGGTGACGCCGCAGGACTTCAGGCTCGCCTGGATCGCCACGAACGCCTGGGTGTTGATGCTGTCGTTGGGATACAGGTAGGTCAGCGTCAGCCCGTGCGGGTAGCCGGCCGACGCGAGCACCGACTTGCACTTGGCCGTGTTGCCGTTGCCGTTGTTATTCGGGTACAGGTTGTAGTTTATGTAGCCGGTGTTGCCCGGCGGGATGGCGGTGTTGATGATCTGGGAGTCGACTGGCCCGCCGTAGACCTTCTGCACGGCCACCTTGTTGACGCCGTACTCGATAGCCTGCCGCACGGCCAGCTTCTTCATCGCGCCGCCGGTGTTCGGGCTGCGCAGGTTGAACACGATGTACGGGAACGTGCTGCTCCACGGCCAGACCTTGAATTTGGGGTCCTTCTTCGCCAGCAGTCCCTGGATGGCGGTGGACTGGATCGGCGTGTCGGCGCCCACGATGTCCTGCGTGCCCGCCTGCATGTCGGCCAGCTGGGTTGCCGCCGACGCAACGCCCAGCGTCTCCACGATGGTCTTGACGTACTGGTGCCGGTTGCTGTCGGTGGACTTCTTCCAGGCCGGGTTGGTCCCCAGCGTGATCGATTTGCCAGCCAGATATGACGTGATCTGGTACGGGCCGTCGGAGAGCGTGTGCGTGTCCAGCTGGTTGCTGTTCGGCACGTACGCGTCGTACTCCACCGGCCTGGCCGAGGTGAACGGCATCGCCATGATGTAGAGGAAGTCGCTGGCCGGCTGGACCAGCTTGATCTGCAGCGTCTGCGGGTTCGGCGCAGACAGGCCCGAGATGGTGTGCGTGTTCTGGTAGTTGGCGATGTTCGTCGCGGTCGGCTTGTGCGACTTCATGGCGAAGTACGCGGTCTCCTGGTTGTCGTACTTGAGCAGCCCGGCGATGGTGGCCGTGAAGTACAGCCCGTTGCCGACCGGGGAGACCGGGTTGAAGAACGCCTTGAACTCCCGGATGAAGTCATTCGCGGTGACCTGGCGCGGCGGGCTGGTGTTCCAGTCCACGCCCGGCTTGATGTGGAAGGTGTAGGTCTTCCCGCCGTTGGTGATCCCGCCGTTCGAGGTGGACGGCACCACGGTCGCGATGTCAGGGACCGGCGTGACCGCCTTCGTCCAGCCCGGCGATGTCAGGCTCGGATCCACCGCGTACGGGTAGGTGAGCAGCTGCCTGGCGTAGGCGTGCTCCAGGATGTAGTCCCCGGTGTAGTAGGCCGGCACCGTGTCAATGTGGTCCGGGCCGGAAGCCGCGACGATCCGCAGCGTGCCGGTCGGTTTGGCGGGTGGTCCGGCCGCGGCCCCCACAGAGGTCGGGCCGGACTTCCCGCATGCGGCAAGGGCTCCAGCGGCCAGTACCGCTACTGCCAGCGCGGTAAATCGCTTGGGCATAGGTGTCATGAGCGGACTCCTTCGCGCCTGACGTCGAGCGCAGGCAGATGAGTGGTCACCCTTCGTGGGTACACGCATGGCGCTGCACTGTCTACCCGCCCGGACGAAGCGGTCGAAAGCATTTACGGAACCGCAACCGCGCTGTGACCATACTTCGCACCAGGGCATGCGTGGCGCCAGCCGGGCAGAGTCCGCCCGCATCCCGGCTTAGCCCTCCAGGGCATCCTGCATCGGCCGGAATTTCGCCTGCGCCTCGGCGAGCTCGGCCTCGGGATCGGACCCCGCCACGATGCCGCAGCCGGCGAACAGCCTGGCGCGCCGCCCGCCGAGCTGGGCGCAGCGCAGCGCGATGCCCCATTCACCGTTCCCGCGCGCGTCCACCCAGCCGACCGGGCCCGCGTATCGGCCCCTGTCCATGCCCTCAAGCTCCCTGATCAGCTCCATCGCGGCAGCGGCGGGCGTGCCGCAGACGGCGGCGGTGGGATGAAGCGCCGCGGCGAGCGAGAGGGCGGACACCTCGCGGGCCAGTACCCCGCCGACTGCAGTGGCGAGATGCTGGACGTTGGCCAGCCGGAGCAGGGACGGCCGCGGCTCGATGTCCAGGCGGTCGCAGAGCGGGGCGAGCACCTCGCGGACGGAGTCGACGCTGAAGGCGTGCTCCGCCGCGTTCTTCGCCGAGGAAAGCAGCGCCGCGCCGAGTTCCGCGTCCTGCGCGGTCGTGCCGCCGCGCCCGGCCGTGCCGGCCAGCACCACGGAGCTGACCTGCCGTCCCTCGCGCCTGATCAGCAATTCCGGGGTGGCGCCGGTAAGGCCGCCGCAGGTGAACGCATAGCAGTCCGGGTACCGGGCGGCCAGCCTGCGCAGCACGACCCGGACGTCGATCGGCTCCCGCGCGGTGGCATGCAGGTCGCGGGCCAGTACCACCTTGGAGACCGTGCCGGACGAGATCCGCCCGACAGCGGCGCCGACCGCCCGCTGCCACTGCGGCGCGGACAGGCTGCCGTCGTGCCAGCGGATGTCGCCGGGCCTGCCTGCCGGGGCCGGCCGCGCCGCTGCCGTCGCCGGGGCATCCGGCCCGGTGCCGTTGGTGATGCCCGTGTTGCCGTCGCTGATGCCCGTGGTGCCGTCGCTGATGGTGGTGCGCCAGGTCCGTCCGCCCGCACGGCCGATCACCGTGCGCGGGACCACGAGGACGGAGCCATCTGACGCGGGATCGAAGGTGAAGCTCCCGAACGCGACCGGCCCGCAGCCGGCCAGGCCGACCCGGTCATCGACGGCCGCCGTCTCGAACAGCGCCCGCAGCCATTTCTCCCCGGCGGTGAACCGGTCCTCGCCGGCCGGCAGCGTGATCCTGGCTACCTCGCCCCAGCCGGCCAGGCCGGCGCCGTGCCGGATCCAGGTGGCCGCATCGGGCCGGGGGAGCAGGGAGAGCAGATCGCCGTCGGCGGACACCGGGACGGTACGGACGATCAGCCGGTCCGGTGTCCGCTCGCCTGCGCCCGCGCGGTCCGTTCCCACGGCAGCCAACTGTACGTGGCGATCCGGGCTGCGGCGTCCACCGGGCGGCAGCGCCCGAGGGCCCGGCTAACCCGCCGGCCTGGCCGGGCGCAATCCGCCCCGGCCGGGCCTCGCGCGCTAGCTTGGCTTCACGTTTCCCATGAATACGATTTTGATTAATAGGATGTATCAGAATGGCACGAGGATCCGCGGCCAGGCCGGCCAGCTGCGGCTGACCCGGCTCGCTGGCGCTATCGCGGCGCGTCCGGCCAGCTAGCGCGATATCGTTCGGTTCGATGCCAGCCAGCGCTGGTGCCGCCGGCTGGAGCTGACCGACGATCATGAGGTGTGGAGCTGAACTGGACTGCCGCACCGTCGCCCGGCCGCCGGACGATCGACCAGGTCCTGGCGGATGCGCGCGCCCGGCTGGAGCGCGTCAGCCCGGCGCAGGCGCTGGCGGCCAGCCGGAACGGAGCGCTCATCATCGACATCCGCCCGGCCGCGCAGCGGGCGGCCGAGGGCGAGGTGCCCGGCACCCTCGTGATCGAGCGCAACGTCCTTGAGTGGCGCCTCGACCCGGCGTCGGCCGCCCGCCTGCCGCAGGCCCGCTATGATCTGCGCGTCATCATCATGTGCTCGGAGGGCTACACCTCCAGCCTGGCGGCGGCCGCACTGCAGGATCTCGGCATCCGCAACGCGACCGACCTGGATGGCGGCTTCCGCGCCTGGGTGGCGGCGGGCTTTCCGGTCGGGCCGGCCGGCCAGTGCGGCAACGATCAGAGCAGTGACAGCTGAACCTCCCGGGTGACCTGGGCTGGCTGGCGCCCGGCTGCGACGGCCTGGTGCCCGCCCGGCCCCGCCCCGCCAGCGGCGGCCCCGGCCGCCCGCAGGGCGGCGATGATGCCGGGCATCAGCCGGTAGCGCCCCTCGGCCCGCTGGTAGCAGTCCACGTTCGTGCCCATCGCGACGAGCTCGCCGGGCCAGCGCCGCGAGCTCCCTGCGGGCGAGCTCAGCGGCGTTGACCTTCACCACTATCTGGGAGTTGAAGTCGATCCCGGCATCCAGGTCCAGGTACGTATGGGTGTTCCTGGCGAAGCAGTTGTGGCTCACCACGCCGTCCGCGATGAAGTCGCCGGTCCCCGTCGTGATGTCGAACATCGGCAGGTCCAGGCCGAGCGGCTGGACCGAGACCACGCCCAGCCGGGCAGCACCCTTGATTGCCGTGCCCGCGATCGTGCGCTTGCGGGTGATCGCGGGGTCCATGGTGTGGAAGAACCTGAGCGCCTCCTTCAGGCCGCCGCGCGGCCGGACATAGGCCATCCCGTTCGGGCGCTTGGTCCGCTCGACGACGGCGTCAAAGCCCAGCGACCGCATGGACGAGATCGTCCTGGCGATGAACTCCCTGTCCGTGTTGCCAATCCGCAAGATTCCCCGGCTGTAGCTACCCTCTGCGTCGAAGCACCCGGCCAGGAACCCCTTCCGCCAATCGGGACCTGGCGCGAGTGGCCACTCGATGAGCCACTCGATCGTCCGCACCTGGTCTCGGCTGGACGTGCGTATTGCCGTCATGCGTCGCCGGGTGGCCGATTCTTCGGCGAAGATGAACTCGGTGGTGCCGATGCCGACGCTTGCAAGGTAGTTGCGCGTCCGGTCCAGGGCTTCGGTGTCGATGAGCGCCAGCCGGAACCGGTAGAGTTCACCCAGCGCGCGGCCGGGAGCCTGATACGTGTAACTGGCGATGTAGGCATCGCCGCGGACCATGCCGCACAGGTAGCCGCGGCGGTAGTCGGCGGGCTCCTTGGGCGGCTCTGCGAAGGCGCCCACGCCCATCAGCTTGTCGTTGGTGGTCAGGTGCGGCCGACGGGCAGCGCCCTGCTCCGCGCCCGTGACATGCTTCCAGCCGCGGCCGGTGAGGAAGCGGTGGTCACCGCTGCAGATGAGCCGGGTACCGTCCTCCAGCGCGACCCGGTAGGCCGACTTGATCGTAGACCAGTGCGCGAGCACCTCGGTGATCACGTACCGGTGGTACGAACCCTGGCGGACCGTGCCGTAGATCGCGTCGCCGACGCGGACCTCGGCCAGAGCCTTGGTGCGCCCGTCGGCCATCAAGATCCGCGTCTCACCCGCTAGGCAGTAGGGATTGATGGTCCACCGGAACGCCATCCGCGAGGCAGGCGGCACCCGGTTGATGATCGTGCGCGCCCGCACCTCATGGAAGGTCATGCCGCGGAAACCCGGGGTGTCGAACGACCTGGCCACCGCGCCTGCCTCGAAGAGCGGGAGCGTCGTCCTGCCCGGCTTGCGGCCCGGCACGTCGCGGTCCTGAGGTTGTCCCAGCGCACGCGGACAACCGTAGAACAGGCGTTCGATTAAGGCAAACATATATTCGAGGCAAGCCAGCGCTTCCTAGCGGAACTGGATGGCAAAGAGCGGATAAACTCGCCGTGGTGGGGGATAGTAGAAGGCAGTCCCCACCCATGCGCTAGGCGGAGGTGGCGCCATGGCGCTCTCCATGGATGAGCAGCGCATTCTCGCTGAGATAGAGCGCCAGCTCGCCGACGACGATCCGTCGCTTGCCGCGCGCCTTTCGACCTTCGGCCGGCCGGGCCTGGCGGCCAGCCTGCGGACGCCCCGGGGCAAGGTGCTTGCCTCAGTCGTCGCCCTCGCCGTCGTTGCCCTGCTGTCGCTGATGGTGTACTCGCTGATCCCGCTCCGCATCCTGCCCGCACACGGCAGCCACGTGCGCTCGCCGGCCGTGCCCAGCCAGTCCGGGCAGA
>DATGVY010000527.1:0-25371 GCA_035299845.1 Streptosporangiaceae bacterium | reverse complement strand
CCGGCCGCGCCGCGGAACACCGCCAGGGCGCGGGCCTCACCAGCCAGTTCGCTGATCGCCGGCGCCCCGGTGAGCCCGGCGATAACCTCCGCCGCGGTGCGCAGCCCGCCGGCCGCGTCCTGGGGCAGCAGGTTCCCTTCGAGCAGCCCGCCGAAGGCGGGGTCCCCGACGGCGGGGACATCGCCCGGCGGCGACCACGAGAAGACCGGCATGTCACCATCTGAAGCTCCACAGCCGGTCACAGCGTTACACCCGTTACCGGCACGGACCGGGCAAGCCGCCGCAGGCCCCGGTGCGCAGCAACCCGCACCGCGCCAGGGCTCCGGCCTGCCATCCGGGCCACCGCCTCGGTGCCCAGGCCGGCCACGTCCCGCAACAAGATCACCTCCGCCTGCAGCAGGGTCAGGGTCAGGGTCACCGCCACGCTCACCGCGGGCACCAGCATCCCGCCGAACCGATGCTGCGCAGCGCGGGCGCCGGCAACACGATCAGCGACAGCAGGCCGATCGCGACCGTGACCCCGCTGAAGGCCACCGACCGCCCGGCGGTGGCCATCGCCCGGTTCACTGCCTCCTCCCGGTCATGGCCGACGCCGAGTTCCTCGCGCCACCGGGTGACCAGCAGCAGCGAGTAGTCGATCGCCACGCCGAGCCCGATGAGGGCGGCCAGGTACTGCACGATCACGCTGACGGTGGTGATCTCGGTCAGGCCGAAGATCGCCAGGAAGCAGCCCAGGATGGCCGCGGCGGCCATCAGCAGCGGCACCAGGGCAAGCGCCGAGCCGAACACGAACGCCAGCACGGCCAGCGCGGCCGCTCCGGCCAGCATTGTTTCCGCCAGCACCCCGAACCCCTGCCTGGCCTGGCCGCCGCTGGTCAGCTCGTTCATCCCGGTGACCCGTACCCGGCTGCCCGCCGGCAGCGCCGGGGTCATCGTGGCGGTGATCTGCGGGCCCAGGCTCGGCGGTGACAGCTCCCCGGCGAAGGGGGTGAACACCAGCCCGTAGCTGGTGCGCCCGTCGTTGCCGAGGAAGGCGCGGTCGCCGGTGCTGGCGTAGTCGGCGACCCGCAGCCCAGGCTCCCGCGTCACCGCGCCGAATGCCCGCCCGAGCGCCCGGTGGCCGCCAGGGCTGACGGCCGAATGGCCTGGCGGCAAGGTGACCACCGCGACCTCGGGGTAGCCGTCGCCGCCGTTGCCGTATAGCCGCAGTATCTGCTGCTCTCCGCCGGGGGTTGCTCAGGCTCCGGCTACCGCTACCACTCCGGCTGTCGTGCCGACGAGCACCAGCGCGCCGGACAGCGACGGCGAGGCGAAATGGGGGAGTGCAGCGCCCAGGCCGATGCGGTGCCTGACCCGGCCATTCGCCTGGTTGAGCTCGTACAGCGTGCCCGAGTTCCAGTCCGCGACCCACACCGCTCCGCCGCCGACCACAGGCGAACCCGCCGCGGCGCCGGGGCCGCGCCAGAGTATCCGGAGCCGGTCGCTAGTCACGCTGACTGCGGCTAGCCCGCCGCCCTCGCAGGGCACGTAGACCGTTGTCCCGGACACCGCCGCCCCGCCGAACGCCGGGCAGATCCGGCCCTGCGCGACCTGCCCGCCGACGCCGCCCAGCCTCGAATCGCGGAGCAGGTAACCGGTGCCCCGCTTGCCGACAGCGAGAATCCGGCCGCCTGCCACCAGCGCGGGCGACATCGAGCCCAGGTCGAGGTCGCCCGCGTTGTCCGCGGCCCATGTCGTCGGCGCGAAGATGCCGGTCCTGCGCAGTGCGGGTGACAGGGCGGTGACGGAATCGCTGCCGTCGAAGGGCGGGCTGGTCGCGCCGTTGCCCACGCTGACATAGAGCGTGCCGTCCGGGCCGATGACGGGCCCGCCCGGCCCCCAGATGCCGCCCTTCTTCGCGGTCGGCACCACATAGGAGCGGATCGGCCCGTGGCCGGCCGCCGGGACGGCCACGACAGAGCCGATGTAGGGGCCACAGTCCCCGAAGTGGCCGCCGAAGGCCACGTAGACGCGCCCGTCCTCAACCGTGAGCGCGGCACGCTGCTGGTCGTATGCGGGATGGCCGTCCGGGGCCGGGATCTCGCGGGTCACGGCCGCCCGGCCATTGCGGAGCCGGAGCCCGACCAGGACATGCCGGGATCCGGTTGTCTGCGCCACCGCGTAGACAAGTCTGTTCGCCGGGTCGTAGACCGGCGTGCCGGTGATGCCGAGCGGGCTGATGTTGCCGCACGGCTGGCGGGACAGCGGGACTGGGGTGCCCAGGTGCGTGCGCCACAGCACCCGGCCGGTGGCCCGGCCAAGTGCGTAGACGGTGTCGTTCTCCGTCGCCGCGATCACTGTGCCGCCGATGACCAGCGGCTGCCCGTAGACGGCCCCGTCCAGCGGGCGGGACCAGTCGACCGACAGACGCCCGGCGGGCGGCAGGCCAGGGGCGACCCCGGTCCTGGCGGCATTCTCGTGATACGCGGGCCAGTTCGTTGCCTTGCCCGCCTTTCCCCTGGTGCCGGGGATGGCCGACGCGGCGGGCCCGGTGCGTGCCGTGCTGCCGGACGAGCCGGGCTGCCGCGCATGCACCGCCGGGCCGCCGCAGCCGGCCAGCCCTGCGGCGAGCGCTAGCACGATCGCCACGGCGCGTCCCTGGACAAGCATGCGGGCCACGCCAGCCGGGCCGGCCGCGCCGAGCCGGGATGACGGGCCGGGGCGTGGTGACGGGCCGGGCGCTGGGGGGAGGCCGACCCGCAGGGACGTGCTTGACCCGCGGGCCTGGCCGGGACGCATCCGCATGCGGCCAGTCTGTACCCGGTAGGGTCGGCTGTGCGTCGCCAAGTGAGGGGGCCGTGACCGTGCAGCCAGGCGGGACGGGCAGGCTTCCGGAGCGCGCGGCAGCGGGACCGGACCCGCAGGCGCGGGTCCTGACGATACCGAACGCGCTCAGCGTGGCCCGGCTGGCCGGCCTGCCGGTCTTCCTGTGGCTGGCGCTCGGGCCGAGAACCAGGGCCGCCGACACCTGGGCGGTCATCTTGCTGCTCGCGGCGGCGGCGTCGGACTGGCTGGACGGCAAGATTGCCCGGGCGCTGAACCAGCAGAGCAGGCTCGGCCAGCTGCTTGACCCGGCCGCCGACCGGCTCTACATCGTGGCGACCATCATCGCCCTGGCGATCCGGGCCATCATTCCCTGGTGGCTGGTCGGGCTGCTGGCCGCCCGCGAGCTGCTGCTTGGCGTGGTGCTCGCCAGGCTGCGATCACGCGGCTACGAGCCGCTGCAGGTCAGCTTCGTCGGCAAGGCGGCGACCCTGTGCCTGTATTACGCGTTCCCGCTGCTGCTACTTGGCGCGCATGCCGGGACATTCGGCCAGATCGCCCGGATCGTCGGTTGGGCCATGGCGATCTGGGGAACTGCACTGTACTGGTGCGCCGCCGGACTGTACCTCGTGCAGGCCAGGGGCCTGCTCGCGGCCGGCGAGTCTGATCCCGGGGACTGTCCGCCGTAGGGTGTGGCTGAGCGGCGCCAGTGCAGCCAGTCCATGCCGGAAGGGAGCTCTGCCAGCTGTGAAGGCAGTTGTGATGGCGGGCGGGGAGGGTACCCGGCTGCGCCCGATGACCGCCAGCCAGCCGAAGCCACTGCTTCCGGTGGCAAACCAGCCGATCATGGAGCACGTGCTCCGGCTGCTGAAGCGGCACAAGTTCGCCGAGACTGTCGTCACCGTGCAGTTCCTCGCCTCGCTGGTCCGCAATTATTTCGGTGACGGCGAGGACGTCGGTATGAGCCTCCAGTACGCCACCGAGGAAGTCCCGCTCGGCACGGCCGGCAGCGTGAAGAATGCCGAGGACGCGCTGCGCGATGCGCCGTTCCTGGTGATCTCGGGCGACGCGCTGACCGATATCGACCTGTCGGAGCTGGTCCGCTTCCACCAGGAAAACGGCGCGCTGGTGACCGTCGCGCTGACCCGGGTGCCGAATCCGCTGGAGTTCGGGATCATCATCGTCGACGATGACGGCCGCATCCAGCGCTTCCTTGAGAAGCCCACCTGGGGGCAGGTCTTCTCGGACACTGTCAACACCGGCATCTACGTGATGGAGCCCGAGGTGCTGGCCGAGGTCCCGGCCGGCGAGCCGGTCGACTGGTCCGGCCACGTCTTCCCGCGGCTGGTCAAGCAGGGAGCACCGCTGTTCGGCTGGATCGCCGACGGCTACTGGGAGGATGTCGGCACGCACGAGAGCTACCTCAAGGCGCAGGCTGACGTGCTGTCCGGCCGGGTCGAGGCCGAGATCTACGGATTCGAGGTTTCGCCCGGCATCTGGGTCGCCGACGGTGCCGAGGTGGATCCGGAAGCCATACTCAACGGGCCGCTCTGCATCGGGGAGTACGCGAAGATCGAGGCTGGCGCGCAACTGCGCGAGTTCACCGTGATCGGTAACAACGTCGTGGTGAAGGAAGGCGCGTTCCTGCACCGCGCGGTCGTGCACAACAACGTCTACGTCGGCCAGGGCGCCACCTTGCGCGGCTGCGTGGTCGGGAAGAACACCGACGTCATGGCCTCGGCGCGGATCGAGGAAGCCGCGGTGATCGGCGACGAGTGCCTGATCGAGCCGGAGGCGTATATCTCTTCCGGCGTGAAGGTCTACCCGTTCAAGACCATCGAGGCCGGCGCGGTTGTCAACACCAGCGTCATCTGGGAGTCGCGCGGCCAGCGCACGCTGTTCGGGCCGCGCGGGGTGTCCGGCCTCATCAACGTGGAGATCACGCCCGAGCTCTGCGTCCGGCTGGCCAGCGCATACGCCACGACGCTGAAGAAGGGCGCGGTCGTCACCACGTCCCGTGACGTGTCCAGGGCCGCCAGGGCACTGAAGCGGGCCGTGCACAGCGCGCTCAACGCCAGCGCCATCAACGTGGTCGACCTGGAGGCGCAGCCGCTGCCGGTGGCCAGGTTCGAGACCGCGCGCGGGGAATGCAGCGGCGGCATCGCGCTGCGTACCACCCCGGGCGATCCGCAGTCCATCGACATCATCTTCCTTGACGGCGGCGGCGCCGACGTGTCCCAGGCTGACCGCCGCAAGATCGAGCGCGTGTTCTCCCGGCAGGAGTACCGGCGGGCCTTCCCCGGGGAGATCGCCGAGCTCACCTACCCGGCCAGAGTCCGCGAGTCCTACGTGCACGACCTGCTGCGCTGCGTCGACATGAGCGGCGTGAACGAGGCCGGGATGAAGGTCGTCGTCGACTGCGCGGGCGGCACCGTCTCGCTGATCCTGCCCTTCTTGCTCGGCCGGTTCGGCGTGGACGTGCTGACGATCAACAACCGGCTGGATGAGGCATCACCGACCCAGTCGCTGGCCCAGACGCGGGCGGGCATGCAGCGGCTCGCCGACCTGGTGGCCTCCGCACGGGCGGACTTCGGCGTCCGGTTCGATCCGGTCGGGGAGCGGATCATGCTCGTCGACGACAAGGGCGGGATGATCAGCGACGACCGGGCGCTGCTCGTGGTGCTCGACCTGATCGCCGCGGAGCGGCGCACCGGCCGGGTGGTGCTTCCCGTCACCACCACCAGGGTCGCCGAGAAGGTGAGCAAGTTCCACCATGTCCGGGTGGACTGGACCACCACCTCGTCACACGGGCTGGCCGAGGCCACCGCGGCCGACGACGTGATCTTCGCGGGCGACGGCAGGGGCGGCTTCATCGTGCCGGAGTTCAGCCGTACCGTCGACGGGATCGCCGCCTTTGCCCGGCTGCTTGGCCTGGTGGCCAGGACCCGGCTGACACTCAGCCAGATCGATGCCAGGATTCCGGCGGCCCACCTGCTCAAGCGCTCGCTGCCCACGCCGTGGGCAGCCAAGGGGAGCGTCATGCGCACGGTGGCGGAGGCAGCAGGCGACCGGGAGGTCGATACCACCGACGGGGTGCGCGTAATCGAGCCAGGCAGCGGCTGGATCCTGGCCATGCCCGACCCGGCCGATGCCGTCACCCACCTATGGGCGGAAGGCAACGACGACGATGCGGCGCAGGCTCTGCTGGACGAGTGGGCGGCCGTCGTCGAGAGCGCCGGCCACTGAGCGTGCGCGGATGATTGCGAGCTGCCGAGTGCCGGCGGGAACACGCCACGGCGTGAGAGAATCGCGGTCTGCCGGTACGGTCTGTCGGAGGTGCGGTCAGATGTGGCGGAGGCGTCGGATGAGTGCCCCGGTCGGTCCCGCGCGGGCCGAGGCCTCCGGGCGGGGCAGCGGGGGAGCCGGGCCAAGGGGCGAGGCAGGCCGGCGCCTCGCCTGGCGGCGCCGAGCGTGGCGGATGGACCGGCACGCCGCGGCGCAGGTAGCTTGGACAGCGCCACCGGAGTACGCAAGAGGCAGCGCCAAGACCGACGTGGTTCCCGCCCCGGTCGCGTGGCCGACGGATGGGAGGCTCGGCAAGCAGATGCCCAGCGTCTACTGCACCGGGTGCGGCCGGGCGAATCCCGCGGGGGCTCGCTTCTGCTCGCACTGCGGTACTGCACTGGCCTACGGCGCCGGCGAGGGTGCCACCGAGACGACGTCGATAATTTCTGCCGTCGGCACCGAGCTATCCGAGACGGAGTTCGGTGAGGACCCGATCGCCGATCCGGCCACCCTGGCCGCGCTGCCGGCCGGCACGGCGCTGCTCGTGGTGCGGCGCGGGCCGAACGCGGGGAGCAGGTTCCTGCTCGACAGCGATCTCACGACCGCGGGTCGCCATCCGGAGAGTGACATCTTCCTTGACGACGTGACCGTTTCCCGGCGGCATGCCGAGTTCTACCGGCAGGGCGGCCGCTTCACGGTCCGCGATGTGGGCAGCCTCAACGGCACCTACGTGAATCGCGAGCGCATCGAGGAGACGGACCTGAGCGGCGGCGAGGAGGTCCAGGTGGGCAAGTTCCGCCTGCTGTTCCTGCTGAGCCCGCGCTCTCACGCGGATCATGGCGGCGGGGGCGCGCAGGTCGGGGGATGAACGCATCGCCTGCCCGGCCATACCTCGGCATCGGCGAGGTACTGGCCCAGCTCCGCGCGGACTTTCCTGACGTCAGCGTCTCGAAGATCCGGTTCCTTGAGTCAGCGGGCCTGATCGCGCCCGCGCGCTCGCCGTCAGGGTACCGGCGGTTCGCGGTGGCCGATGTCGAGCGGCTCCGCTACATCCTCACCGCCCAGCGTGACCAGTACCTGCCGCTGCGGGTCATCAGGGAACGCCTGGTGCCCGCCGCCGCGGCGGACTCCCCTGACCGCGCCCGGTCCCGTCCGGGCGAGCCGGATTCCGGCCGCAGCGCCCATCCGGCGATGCTGACCAGGCGCGAGCTGCTTGATGCGGCCGGAATCGACGACCGGCAGCTGGCCGAGCTTGAGGACTTCGGGCTGGTACGCCGCCGGGGGCGGCAGTATGGCCAGGACGCGCTCGAGGTGGCGAGGACCGTCGCGTCGCTGGCGGCCTACGGCGTGCAGGCGCGGCACCTGCGTGCCGTGCGCGCGGCTGCCGAGCGCGAGATGTCGCTCATCGAGCAGGTGATCGCGCCCACCCTGCGGCAGCGGAACGCGGCGGCCACCCAGAGCGCGGGCACCGCGGCGAGGCAGATCGCCGCCCTCTCGCTGCGGCTGCACCGTGCCCTGATCGAGACCGCGCTCGCCGAGGCCGGGCTGCCAGGCTCCGGCCTGCCTGATGCCGGGATCGCCGGCTCGCCCGTGCCCCGGGCCGGGTCTTCATGGCCAGCGCGCAGCGCCGGGGAAGACGCGGGACCCGGTGCCGGCGACGGGTTCGGCGGCCAGGCTCAGCACCGGGCCACCGCCGGGGGCAGCGGGCGGACCGGGCGCGGCCTCCGCGGGGCGAGTGCGTGAGGCCTGCTGACCGGGCCGATAAGGCCCGCGCCCCAGGGGCGCGGGCGAGTTCGCGGCATTGGCCGGTGTACGTTGACAAAGGGAGCGCCCTTGAACGGGGTCCAGAAGTGAAGGAGCGCGTCAGGCGCACGTGAGGACGGAGCCGCCGTGAGGCAGATGGAGGTCGTAGGCGTCCGGGTTGAGATGCCCACGAACAACCCCATCGTCCTGCTGAAGGAGACGCAGGGGGAGAGGTACTTGCCGATCTGGATCGGCCCGATGGAGGCGACTGCGATCGCCTTCGCGCAGCAGGGCATGGTGCCAGCGCGGCCGCTCACTCATGACCTGTTCCGCGATGTGCTTGAGGCACTCGGCGTCCAGCTGCGCACGGTCAACATCACCACGCTGCGGGACGGCATCTTCTTCGCCGACCTGATCTTCTCGAACGGGAAGGAAGTGAGCGCCAGGCCGTCAGACTCGATCGCGCTCGCGCTCAGGACCGGCGCCACGATCTTCGCGAGTGACGAGATACTCGACGAGGCAGGCGTGGCCATCCCCGATGAGCAGGAAGACGAGGTCGAGAAATTCCGGGAATTCCTCGACACGATCACGCCGGAGGACTTCGGCCGCGCCACCTGAGGACGCCGGAGCGCACTGTTGCCAGCGGGAGCGATGTTCTGTCACGGTTGGTCACTCTTACCGCGACGCGCCGCGGCAGATCGTTGACGAGCTCGCTGCGGTCGGCCTACCGTGCGAGACGTGTACCCAGGGAGGCTGCTCCCGGGCCGGAGGTGGGCGTGGCGGTGACAAGGGGCGAGGGCCAGGCGCCGGGCATTCGCGGCGCGACCGCCCGGCGCGCCGAAGAGCAGGGCCTGCTCTTCGGCGAGGAACTTCCGGCGCAGGCGGAGTCGGCATACCAGGAGACGGCAGGCTACCGTGGCCCGACGGCGTGCGCCGCCGCCGGGATCACCTACCGGCAGCTCGACTACTGGGCCCGCACTGGCCTGGTGGAGCCGAGCGTGCGCGCGGCCACCGGGTCGGGATCCCAGCGTCTCTACGGTTTCCGCGACATCCTCGTTCTGAAGGTCGTGAAGCGGCTGCTTGACACCGGCATCTCGCTGCAGCAGATCAGGGCCGCCGTAGTGCACCTGCGCGCCCAGGGCGCCAGCGACCTGGCCAGGGTCACCCTGATGAGCGACGGGGTCAGCGTCTACGAGTGCACGTCGGCGGACGAGGTCGTCGACCTGCTGCAGGGTGGCCAGGGTGTCTTCGGCATCGCGCTCGGCCGGGTCTGGCAGGAGGTCGAGGGCAGCCTTGCCGAGCTGCCGGCCGAGCAGGCGGCAGCCACCGCCGATGGCGGCAGCCTGACTCTCACGGAGGCCAAGGCCGACGAGCTCGCCAGGCGCCGCGCCCGCAGGACCGGCTAGCGGGGACCGCCCGCTGTCGCCATCACCCCTACTTCGGGCTGAAGCTCACGGCCTCCTGGTGGATGGCCATCCCGATCGTGGCCTGCGGCACGCTGGCGTTCCTGTCGGCCGGGCTGCTGCTTGGCATCGCCGCGGTGCTGACGGCGATCTCGGCCCGGGTATTCCGCTGGGACCAGATCTAGCCAGCACCATCAGGCCGGCCGGTGCCTGGGGTAGGCTCACATGCGCCGACGACACCGTCCGGGAGAGACCCCGCGCAAAACGCGGGGCGCCGAAGGGGCAACCCTCCCCCGGAACCTCTCAGGCAGCGCGGACCGGGCGGGCCAGGCGTCTCTGAAGTTCGCTCTCGCAGCGGACGACAGAGGGGGAGTCCCGGTGACCGCATGCGGCGGCTGCCCCGACCATCCCGCCAGGAGACCGCCATGGATTTCGCGCATCGGCACATCGGGCCGTCCGAGCCCGAGCAGGGCCAGATGCTGGCCACCGTCGGCTACGGATCCCTCGGCGAGCTCGTCGCCGCGGCGCTGCCGGCCGGCCTCGCCGCGCCGGGTGAGCTGGCGCTGCCGCCGCCGATGAGCGAGCCGGAGGCGCTTGCCGAGCTCCGCCGCCTGGCCGGGCGGAACCAGGTCCTCACCTCGATGATCGGCCTCGGCTACTACGGGACCGTGACGCCGGCCGTCATCCGCCGCAACCTGCTGGAGAACCCGGCGTGGTATACCGCCTACACGCCCTACCAGCCGGAGATCTCCCAGGGCCGCCTGGAGGCGCTGCTGAACTTCCAGACGATGATCGCGGACCTGACCGCCTTGCCGCTGGCCGGCGCATCGATGCTGGACGAGGCGACCGCGTCCGCCGAGGCAATGACCCTGGCCAGGCGGGCCGCCGGGCGGGGCAGGATCTTCCTGGCCGACGCCGACTGCCTGCCGCAGGTACTCGCAGTGCTGGCCACCAGGGCCGAGCCGCTCGGCATCGAGCTGGTGACCGGGAAGGTGACGCCCGAGCTTGTGGCGGCGCAGCCAGCTGGCGAGCTGTTCGGCGTGCTCCTGCCGTACCCCGGCGCCAGCGGCGAGGTCCGTGACCTGCGCCCATTGATCGAGGCCGCGCACGGCCGCGGCGCCCTGGCGGCGGTCGCGGCTGACCTGCTGGCGCTGACCCTGCTTGTCCCGCCGGGCGAGCTCGGCGCGGACATCGCGGTCGGCACCACGCAGCGGTTCGGCGTCCCGATGGGATTCGGCGGGCCGCACGCGGGCTACCTCAGCGTCCGTGACGGACTGAAGCGCCAGCTGCCAGGACGGCTGGTCGGGGTGTCGGTGGACGCCGCCGGGCATCCTGCCTACCGGCTGGCGCTGCAGGCACGCGAGCAGCACATCCGCCGGGAGAAGGCGACAAGCAACATCTGCACGGCGCAGGTGCTGCTCGCCGTCATCGCTGCCATGTACGCGGCTTACCACGGCGCGGACGGGCTGACCGCGATCGCGCGGCGGGTGCACGGCAAGGCCGTGGCGCTGGCGGCCGCGCTGCGCGCGCAGGGCGCCACGGTGGACGGCGCCTTCTTCTTCGATACCGTCCGGGTGCGGTTCGACGGCGGCGGTGCGGCTGCCGCAGTTGCCCGGGCGTGCTCCGCCGGGTACAACGTGTACCTGGCCGGCCCGGGCACGCTGCAGATCGCCTGCGACGAGACCACCACCGACGAGCAGCTCCGGGAGGTAGCCGCGGCGGTCTGCGACTGCCCGCCGGAGTCGGTCCGGCTCGGCGGCGCGGGTGACGCGGGTGACGCGCTGCCGGGTAGCCTGCGACGCACCTCCGGCTTCCTGACCCACCCGGTCTTCAGCGCGCATCGCAGCGAGACGTCGATGCTGCGGTACCTGCGGCGGCTCGCGGACATGGACATCGCGCTGGACCGGTCCATGATCCCGCTCGGCTCCTGCACGATGAAGCTGAACGCGGCAGCGGAGATGGAGCCGGTCAGCTGGCCGGAATTCGCCGGCCTGCATCCGTTCGCGCCAGCCGGGCAGGCAGCGGGCTACCGGGAGCTGATCAGCGGCCTGGCGGGATACCTGGCCGAGATGACCGGCTATGACGCGGTCTCGGTGCAGCCGAACGCGGGCTCGCAGGGGGAGCTGGCAGGCCTGCTGGCCATCCGCGCCTACCACGCGTCCCGCGGCGACGAGGGCCGCACCATCTGCCTGATCCCGGAGTCCGCGCACGGCACCAACGCGGCGAGCGCCGTACTGGCCGGCCTGCGGGTGGTGGTCGTCAAGTGCGGCAGCGACGGTGCGATCGACCTGGGCGACCTGCGGGCCAGGCTCGACACCCACGCGGGGGCCATCGCGGCCGTCATGCTGACCTACCCGTCCACCAACGGCGTCTTCGAGGAGACCATCGGCCAGGTGTGCGCCGAGATACACGCGGCCGGCGGCCAGGTCTATGTCGACGGGGCTAACCTCAACGCCCTGATCGGGCTGGCCAAGCCGGGCGCATTCGGAGCCGATGTCTCGCACCTGAACCTGCACAAGACGTTCTGCATCCCGCACGGCGGCGGCGGCCCGGGAGTCGGCCCGGTAGCGGCGCGGGCGCACCTGGCGCCGTTCCTGCCCGGCTGGCCTGGCCTGCCTGGCCTGCCCGGGCTGGCCGGCGGCGGGCCGGTAGCCGCGGCGCCGTACGGTTCCGCCGGGATCCTGCCGATCTCCTGGGCGTATATCCGGATGATGGGCGCGCAGGGACTGCGCCGGGCCACCGAGGTCGCGATCCTGTCGGCCAACTACATCGCCCGGCGCGTCGGCCCGTCCTTCCCTGTGCTGTACACCGGCCGCGGCGGCCTCGTCGCGCACGAATGCATCCTGGACCTGCGGCCGATCACCAGCGAGACCGGGATCACGGCGGAAGACGTGGCGAAGCGGCTGATCGACTACGGCTTCCACGCGCCCACCATGTCGTTCCCGGTGGCCGGCACGCTGATGGTCGAGCCGACGGAGAGCGAGGACCTAGCCGAGCTCGACCGGTTCTGCGACGCGATGATCTCGATCCGGCGGGAGATCTCGATGGTCGCCGCGGGCGAGTACGACAGCGCCGACAACCCGCTGAAGAACGCGCCGCACACGGCAGCGATGATGACCTCCTCCGACTGGAAGCACCCCTACCGGCGCGAGGATGCCGCCTACCCGGCACCGGGTGACCGGCGCTCGAAGTACTGGCCGCCGGTGCGCCGGATTGACCAGGCCTTCGGCGACAGGAACCTGGTCTGCGCATGCCCGCCGCCGGAAGCGTTCGCCGACTGACACCCGGCTCTATCAGGAGGAAAGATGCAGGTCATCGCGGCTGCGGGAAACTTCACCTGGCCGGCTGGCGGTGCGGGAAGCCACTGGGCCGAGCACCTCCGGGTTGCCGACCTGAGCGTCGGCACCTACTCGGTCCCGCGCGGCGGGGCCGATGATCAGGTCCCGCACACCGAAGACGAGATCTACGTGGTGACGGCCGGGCAGGCCAGGCTCGAGGCGGGCGGCGAGAGCGCCCAGGTGGGCCCCGGGTCGGTCATCTACGTCGCCGCCGGCGAGGTGCACCGGTTCACGGACATCACGGCCGATCTGGCGGCAATTGTGCTGTTCGCCCCGGCCGAGGGGGCACGTGCGGCGGGTCCCGGCTAAGGCCGGCGCCCGCACGGGGCCGGGCATGGTTAGGCACCTGACCGGCCCGGCGCAGTCGCGGGACCGGCCGGTCAGGCACCGATCGTGCGTCCTTTCCACTCCCCGCCGCGCCCGGCCCGATGGCGGCGGGCCGAATCGACGGTCATCGCCGCGTAGAGGACGGCCACCAGCGGCAGGCCCGCGGCCCGCACCGGTGACAGCCCGTACAACCGCAGCACCGGAACATAAGTGATCGCCATGACTGCCCAGCTGGCCAGGCCCGCCGCGGCGATCCAGCCGGCCGCGCCGGCACCGCCGGCCGCAATCCCGAGCAGGCCGCCGACGGCAGCGGCCGGGGGCAGGACGTAGATCCAGAGCAGGCCGGCCACTGTCCCGGCCAGGGCGGCCGGCGAGTAGCGCAGCTGGGTGTAAGCGCTTCTCGCGATCATGTTCCACAGGCTGGCCAGCCCGGGATAGGCCCGGCGGCTGCGGATGCCCGTGGCGAGCCCCAGCCAGCATCGCCCGGATGCGCCCTTGACCAGGCGGCCAAGCGCGACGTCGTCGATGCGTGCGCCCCGGATGCGGTCAAGCCCGCCCGCCGCGGCCAGCGTCCGGCGGCGCACGAGCATGCATCCGCCGGCCGCGGCCGCGGTGCGGGCGCCGGGCTTGTTGACCCGCCGGAACGGGTAGAGCTGGGCGAAGAAGTAAACGAACGCCGGCACGATCAGCCGCTCCCAGCCGGTGTCGGCCCGGAGCAGCGCCAGCTGCGAGACCAGGCTGCGATCATCGCCTTCGGCGGCTCGCACGAGTTCCGCCACCGTCCCCGGCTCGAAGGCGATGTCGGCGTCGGCAAACAGTACGTACTCGGGATCGCCCGCCGCCAGCAGCCCCTGCTGCATGGCCCACACCTTGCCGGCCCACCCCGGCGGCCGGGGGCGGCCGGAGACTATCAGGGGCATCCGGGCCGCCGGCGCCGTCCGGCAAGCCCGGTCCGCGTCACTTGACGGATCCGCGGGCATGGTGGCACGGCCGAGCGCGGCGGCCACCGCAGCGGTACCGTCCGAACTCTGGTCATCAACCAGCACGACCCGCAGGGCGCCAGGGTAGTCCTGAGCGAGCAGCGTCGGCATGGTGCCGGGGAGCACGGCCGCCTCGTCCCTGGCCGGGACCACTGCCGTGACGGCTGGCCAGGCGGCCGGGTCGCTGCGGACGGCCGGCAGGCGCTGATCAGTCCGCCAGTAGCCGCCGTGGAAGGCACCCAGGTACGCCCAGGCGATCGCGGTCAGCACGCAGGCAGCGACGGCAACAGGCACCCGCCTAGCCTGACATGATCGGTTCGGCGGCCTGCGGCAGCACGGTGCCGGGCGGCGCTGCCGGGCGGTGGCCGGCGGCGGCGGGCTGCGGGCCGGCGGCAGCGGCCAGACGGCCAGCCCGGCAGCCGCGCGCCTTCCGTCTGGCTGTCCTTGCCCGGCGGGCCGGCGCATAGAGTTGCTGCATGGCAGATCCGGCGAGCTACCGGCCGGCACCCGGTTCCATCCCCGAGTCGCCCGGGGTCTACCGGTTCCGTGACTCCCACGGCCGGGTCATTTACGTCGGGAAGGCAAAGAGCCTGCGTTCCAGGCTGAACTCCTACTTCGCCGACTTCGCGGGGCTGCATCCGCGCACGCAGTCAATGCTGCGGTCGGCGGCCGCGGTGGACTGGACAATCGTCGGCACTGAGGTCGAGGCGCTGCAGCTGGAGTATTCGTGGATCAAGGAGTTCGACCCGAGGTTCAACGTCCGGTACCGGGACGACAAGAGCTATCCGTACCTGGCGGTGACAATGGCCGAGGAGTATCCCCGGGTCACGGTCATGCGGGGCGCCAAGCGGCGCGGGGTCCGCTACTTCGGTCCCTACTCCCATGCCTGGGCGATCAGGGACACGGTCGACACGCTGCTGCGGGTATTCCCGGTACGGACGTGCTCCGCGGGCGTCTTCAAGCGGGCCGGCCAGATCGGCCGGCCCTGCCTGCTCGGCTACATCGGCAAGTGCTCCGCGCCGTGCGTTGGCCGGGTGAGCGCCGAGGAGCACATGCTCCTCGCCGAGGAGTTCTGCGACTTCATGTCGGGCCAGACGGCCCGGTTCATCCGGCGGCTCGAGGCCGAGATGCGCGAGGCTGCCGCCGGAGAGGAGTTCGAGCGGGCCGCCAGGCTCCGCGATGACGTCAAGGCGCTCCAGCGTGCCCTGGAGAAGCAGGCTGTCGTCCTCGGCGATGGCACCGACTGCGATGTCATCGCGCTGGCCGAGGATCAGCTTGAGGCCGCCGTGCAGATCTTCTACATCCGCGGCGGGCGGATCCGCGGGCAGCGGGGCTGGGTGGTTGACAAGGTCGAGGACGTGACGGCAAGTGAGCTCGTCGAGCATTTCCTCGGCCAGGTGTACGGCGAGGACGCCGTCGCTGGCACCGGCGCCTGGCAGGCCGAGGGCGGCCGGGCGGAGGCCGGCACTGACCGCGCCGTGCCGCGCGAAGTCCTCGTGCCCGTGCTGCCGCCGGACGCGGCGGCAGTCGAGGAATGGCTGGCGGCCTGCCGCGGCGGGCCGGTCACGCTCCGGGTACCCCGGCGGGGGGACAAGAAGGCCCTGCTCACCACCGTGGCGCGGAACGCTGCCGAGTCGCTGGCCCTGCACAAGACCAGGCGCGCCAGCGACCTGACCACCCGCAGCCGCGCGCTGCACGAGATCCAGGACGCGCTCGGGCTCGACGCGGCACCGCTGCGGATCGAGTGCTACGACGTGTCCAACCTGCAGGGGACGCACGTGGTCGCGTCCATGATCGTTTTCGAGGACGGGCTGGCGCGGAAGTCGCAGTACCGGAGATTCAGCATCCGCGGCGCGGACGGCACCGACGATGTCGCCTCCATCCACGAGGTGGTCTCCCGCAGGTTCCGGCGATACCTGGAAGAACGCGAGGCCACCGGCGAACTGGATATCCTCGGCGACAGCGCGCCTGGGCCCGCGGCGCAGGACGCCGCCCGGCAGCGCAAGTTCGCCTACCCGCCGAACCTTCTGGTGATCGACGGCGGCCCGGCCCAGGTCGCGGCGGCGGTCCGGGCACTCGACGAGCTTGGCATCGAGGACGTCGCCGTCTGCGGCCTGGCCAAGCGGCTGGAGGAGGTCTGGCTGCCCGCCGACGACACGCCGGTTATCCTGCCCCGTACCAGCGAGGGCCTGTACCTGCTGCAGCGCGTGCGGGACGAGGCGCACCGGTTCGCGATCACCTACCACAGGAAGAAGCGGTCCACGGCACTGACCGTCAGCGAGCTTGATGCCGTGCCCGGCCTAGGGCCGGCCAGGCGGGCAACGCTGCTGCGGCATTTCGGCTCCGTCCGGAGGATCGGCGGCGCTACCGTTGCCGAGATCGCCGGGCTGCCCGGCATCGGGCCGGGGCTGGCAGCGGCGGTGCTCACCGCGCTGCGGCCCGTCGCGCCCAGCCAGGCCAGCGAGACGGGAGAGGCCAGGCAGACGGGAGAGGCCAGTGAGGCGGGCGGGGGCGAAGGCGACAGCAACGGGGAGGAACATCGTGACGGGAACTAACCGGGCTCCGGAGATCGTGATCATCACCGGGATGTCCGGCGCGGGCCGGAGCACCGCGGCGAAGTCGCTGGAGGATCTCGACTGGTTCGTCGCCGACAACCTGCCGCCGGATCTGCTGCCGACGATGGTGGACCTGGCCCGGCGGGCCGAGGGCGCGGTGCCCAGGATCGCCGTCGTCGTCGATGTGCGCAGCCGCCCGTTCTCCAGCGATCTCAAGTCGGCAATCGGCGAGCTGGAAGCGCGGGGCATCCGGCCTTACGTGGTCTTCCTCGAGGCCAGCGACGACACGCTGGTCCGGCGGTTCGAGAGCGTGCGGCGGCCGCATCCGCTGCAGGAAGGGGGCCGGATCGTCGACGGCATCACCGCGGAGCGGGAGCTGCTCCGCGGCCTGCGCGGCGAAGCGGACCTGGTGCTGGACAGCTCCGAGCTGAACGTGCACGAGCTCCGGGCCAGGCTGCGTGATTCATTCGGCAGCGCCGCCGAGACCGAGCTGCGGCTGAACATCGTGTCCTTCGGCTTCAAGTACGGGCTCCCGCTCGATGCGGACATGGTGGCGGACTGCCGTTTCCTGCCGAATCCGCGCTGGGTCGAGGAGCTTGCCCCGCTGACCGGGCAGGACAGCGAGGTGCGGGACTACGTGCTGCGCCAGCCGGGCGCCGCCGAGTTCCTTGCCTCCTACGTCCAGGCCGTCGGCATCACGCTGGACGGCTACGGTCAGGCGGGTAAGCATTTCGTCTTGCTGGCGGTCGGCTGCACGGGCGGGAAGCACCGCAGCGTCGTGATGGCCGAGGAGATCGCGACCCGGCTCGGCAAGTCATGGCCGGGGGTGCAGGTGGCGCACCGGGACCTTGGCCGCGAGTGAGGACAGTGATGCGTGACCGCCCGGCCGCGGTGCCTGCGGTACTTGCCGAGGCTCCGGCTGGCCGGCCGCTCAGCCGCCAGGTCGTGGCGCTCGGCGGCGGCCACGGGCTGTTCGCCTCGCTGTCGGCCCTGCGCCGGGTCACCCGCCAGCTCACCGCGATCGTCACGGTCGCCGATGACGGCGGCTCCAGCGGCAAGCTGCGCCGCCAGTTCGGCGTCCTGCCCCCCGGCGACCTGAGGATGGCACTCGCCGCACTGTGCGGGGACGACGACTGGGGCACTACCTGGAGCCAGGTCGTGCAGCACCGTTTCACCGGGGACGGGGAGCTGCGCGGGCATGCGGTGGGCAATGTCCTGATCGTGGCACTCTGGGAGCTCCTCGGCGATACCGTGCAGGGCCTTGACTGGGTCGGCAGGCTGCTCGATGCGCACGGGCGGGTGCTCCCGATGGCGTCGGTGCCGCTCGATCTCGCCGCGGAGGTCGAAGGGGCAGATCCGGCCAGACCGGACGAGATCAGCACCGTCCGCGGCCAGGTAGCCTGCGCGAAAACCACCGGGCGGGTACGGTCGATCTCGCTGATACCCGCCGACCCGCCCGCATGCGCCGAAGCGGTGACCGCGGTCGGCGAGGCGGACTGGGTGGTGCTCGGGCCCGGCTCCTGGTTCACCAGCGTGCTTCCGCACCTGATGGTCCCGCAGCTGGCCCGTGCGCTGCACGCCACGCGGGCGCATCGGCTGGTGGCACTGAACCTGGCACCGCAGCCGGGGGAAACCGAGGGATTCTCGCCGCACGCTCACCTGGAGGTACTCGCCGACCATGCTCCGCAGCTGACGATCGACGTGGTGCTCGCCGATCGCCAGGCCGCGAAGGGAACAACCGCCGAGCTGGAGAAGGCCGCAGGCCTGCTCGGCGGCAGGCTCGTACTGGCGGACCTGGCCATGGGGGACGGGTCGCCACGCCATGATCCGCGACGCCTTGCAGGCGCGTTCGCGCAGATATTTGAGGGGGAGTGACGCCGATGGCGCTGACCAGCCTGGTCAAGGATGAGCTCAGCCGCATCATCGTGCTCAAGCCATGCTGCCGGAAGGCCGAGGTATCCACGCTACTGCGGTTCGCTGGCGGCCTGCACCTGGCCGCTGGCCGCATCGTGGTGGAGGCCGAGCTCGACACTGGCGTGGCGGCACGCCGGCTCCGCAAGGACATCGCGGAGGTATTCGGCCATTCCTCGGAAATGATCGTGCTGGCACCCAGCGGCCTGCGAAAGGGAAACCGCTACGTCGTCAGGGTGCACAAGGACGGCGATAGCCTGGCCCGCCAGACCGGTCTTGTCGACGGCCACGGCAGGCCGGTGCGGGGCCTTCCCCGGCAGGTGGTGTCCGGCACCACCTGCGACTGCGAGGCGGCGTGGCGAGGCGCGTTCCTTGCCCACGGCTGCCTGACCGAGCCGGGCCGCTCGATGTCCCTTGAGGTCACCTGCCCCGGCCCGGAGGCGGCCCTGGCCATGGTCGGTGCCGCGCGGCGGCTCAAGATCCATGCCAAGGCGCGCGACGTGCGCGGCGTGGACCGTGTCGTGGTCAGGGACGGCGACGCGATCAGCGCGCTGCTGACCCGCCTGGGCGCCCACGACAGCGTGCTGGCCTGGGAAGAGCGGCGGATGCGCCGCGAGGTCAGGGCGACGGCGAACCGCCTGGCGAACTTCGATGACGCGAACCTGCGCCGCAGCGCCCGCGCGGCGGTGGCGGCCGGCGCGCGGGTCGAGCGGGCGCTGGAGATTCTCGGGCCGGACGCACCCGAGCACCTGATCGTGGCCGGCGAACTGCGGATCAAGCACCGGCAGGCGAGCCTGGAGGAACTCGGCCAGCTCGCGGAGCCCGCGCTGACCAAGGACGCCATCGCCGGCCGCATCCGGCGGCTGCTCGCCCTGGCCGACCGGCGCGCGATGGAGCTTGGCGTGCCGAGCACGGAGGCGCACCTGACCGCGGACATGCTCGTCCCCTGAGTGACGCCAGCGTGCGGGATCCTGGCCAGCCATCCGCCGCCAGCGGCAGCTATCGCACCGCCGCGGCCGGGCTGCCGCCCGGGCCGGCGAGGCCGGAGGTCCGGTGGCTCGACATCCGCGCGATTACCCTTAGCCAGGCTGAGCTGGGCGATCTGGGCGACCAGGAGCGCGCCAGGGCCGCGGCATTCGCCTTCGCCGTGGACCGGCATCGCTACCAGGTCGCGCACGTCGCGCTGCGGCAGGCGCTGTCAGGCCACGCCGGCACTCCGCCCGGCAGGCTCGAATTCGCCCGCGAGCGGTGCCCCCGCTGCGGCGGGCCGGGCGGCAGGCCGGCCCTGGCCAGTCATCGCGGCCTGCATTTCTCGCTGGCGCACTCCGCCGATGCGGTCGCCATCGCTGTGGCCGGCGCGCCGGTCGGCATAGATACTGAACGGATGGCCGGGCGCTGCACTTGCGACCTGGCTGACACGATGCACGGCGACGACGCAGCCAGCGTCCGCCCGTTGCCCGAGCCGCAGCGGCACGCCGCGATCATGCGCTGGTGGGTGGGCGCCGAGGCCGTGCTCAAATGCACCGGAGCGGGCATCACGCACGGAATGGCTGACTTTCCCTTGCTCGCGGCCCGCCCGGCGGACGGCGGCGCGGTGCCGGTCCGGGCAGCGGGCTGCTGGCTGCTGCCGCTTGCCGCGCCGCCGGGCTACGCCGCAGCCCTCGCCCTGGGCTCGGCCGGGCCGCCCGGCCCGGTCACGGTCCTCGGGCGATGATCGCCCGCGCGCCCGGATGAGCACCGCGAGCGCAGGCCGGGAAACGTAGCCGATCAGGCCCCACCCGAATGCTCCGGCGATCGCCGCGCCGAGGCCGCTGGCCACGGCCGGGCCGATGCGTCCGGGTCCTGGCGCCGGCCGGGCGCTGCCATCAGACGTCACCGGCTCGTCCCGCTGCGATGAAACGTCATCGGCGCGTCCTTTTCCAGTGGCTTGTGCCAGCAGCCTGGGGCAGGCCGCAGCCCGGCCGGGAGGAGACGGAACAGCCCGGCAGCCCGTCCGGTAGGTTCGGGTCGGACGGGCGGCGCGGGATGCGCGGCCGCCATGGCGATTTGTCGGGACGAGGAGAGCGCTGCAGTGACTGTCCGGGTCGGAATTAACGGATTTGGCCGTATCGGGCGCAATTTCTGGCGCGCCGTCCAGGCGGGAGCTGGCGGGGCGGCGGGTATCGAGATCGTCGCCGCCAACGACCTGGGTGACATCGCGACGTTCGCGCACCTGCTCAAGTACGACACCCTGCTGGGCACGCTCGGCGTGGACGTGCGCGCGGGCGACGACACGATCACCGCCGGACCGCACACGATCAGGATGCTCGCCGAGCGTGACCCGGCGCAGCTGCCGTGGGCCGACCTCGGCGTCGACGTCGTCGTCGAGTCAACCGGCCGCTTTACCAAGGGCGCCGACGCGCGCAGGCACATCGACGCGGGCGCCAGCAAGGTCATCATCTCCGCCCCCGCGACCGGCGAGGACATCACGATCGTGATGGGCGTCAACGATGACAGCTACGACCCGGCGGTGCACGACGTCATCTCCAATGCCTCGTGCACCACGAACTGCGTGGCCCCGATGGCCAAGGTGCTGATGGACAGCTTCGGCATCGTCAAGGGCCTGATGACCACCATCCACGCCTACACCAGCGATCAGGTACTCCAGGATTTCCAGCACAAGGACCTGCGCCGGGCCAGGGCCGCCGCGCAGAACATCATCCCGACAAGCACCGGGGCCGCGCGGGCCACCGCGCTCGTGCTGCCCGCTTTGGCGGGCAAGCTGGACGGCCTGTCGATGCGGGTCCCCATACTGGACGGCTCCGTCACCGACCTGGTCGTGCAGCTTGCCCGCGAGGTCAGCGTCGCCGAGGTGAACGAGGCATTCCGGGCCGCAGCCGAGGGCCAGCTCAAGGACTACCTCAGCTACACGGCCGACCCGATCGTGTCCAGCGACATCGTCGGCACGCCCTGGTCGTGCACCTTCGACTCGTCCCTGACGATGGCCTCCGGCGACCAGGTCAAGGTCATCGGCTGGTACGACAACGAATGGGGCTACTCGAACCGGCTCGCCGACCTCACCGCATACGTGGGCGCCCGGCTCGCGAGCCGCTCATGAGGAGCACCGGCGACCTGGACGTCCGCGGCCGGGTCGTGCTGCTCCGCGCCGATCTCAACGTGCCGCTGGACGGCACCCAGATCACCGACGACGGCCGGATCAGGGCCAGCCTGCCCACCATCACCAAACTGGCCGGCCGCGGCGCCCGGGTGCTCGTCTGCGCGCACCTGGGCAGGCCGGAGGGCGCGTCCTACGCTGAGCGCGCGGCCGGCGGCCCGTCCGTCGAGCCGGTCAGCCGACGGCTCGCCGAGCTGCTCGGCAGCGACGTCACGCTGGCCGCCGACGTGGCCGGCCCGTCCGCCGCGGCTGCCGCCGCCGGGCTGGCCGACGGGCAGGTCGGGCTGCTGCAGAACGTCCGCTTTGAGCCGGCGGAGACCAGCAAGGACGACGCGCAGCGCGCCGAACTCGCCCGGCGGCTCGCCGGGCTGGCCGAGCTGTACGTCGGGGACGGGTTCGGCGCCATGCACCGCAAGCACGCGAGTGTCTACGACGTGCCCGGCCTGCTGCCGCACGCGGCAGGCGAGCTCGTCATCGCCGAGATTGCCGTGCTGCGCATGCTGACCGGCAAGCCGGAGCGCCCCTACGTGGTCGTACTCGGCGGTGCCAAGCCATCGGACAAGCTCGCCGTGATCAGCAGCCTGCTGGACATCGCCGACCGGCTGCTGATCGGCGGCGGCATGTCCTACACCTTCCTGGCGGCGAAAGGCTACGAGGTCGGCAACTCGCTGCTCGAGGCCGGCCAGATCCCGCAGGTCTCCGCCGTGCTCGAAGAAGCAGCCAAGCGCGGCGTCGAGATCGTGCTGCCGGTCGACCTGGTGGCCGCGACCAGGTACGCGCCGGACGCGGAGCACGATGTCGTGCCGGTAACCAGCTTTCCTGCTGACCGCGAGGGAGTCGATATCGGCCCGGCCACCAGGGAGCTGTTCGCCACGGAGCTCGCCGACGCGAAGACAGTCTTCTGGAACGGCCCGGTCGGGGTCTTCGAGTTCCCCGCCTTCGCGACGGGCACCAGGGCCGTGGCCGAGGCGATCAAGGCGGTGCACGGGCTGACCGTGATCGGCGGCGGTGACTCCGCCGCCGCCGTCCGGCGGCTTGGCTTCTCGCCCGGCGACTTCTCGCACATCTCCACCGGCGGCGGCGCAAGCCTCGAATACCTCGAAGGCCGGCGGCTGCCCGGCCTGGACGCGCTGGACGGCACCGCGTGAGCAGGCGGCAGGCGGCCGGCCGCAAGCCGCTCATCGCCGGCAACTGGAAGCTGCATAACAACCATTTCGAGGCGATATCGCTCACCCAGAAGCTCGCCTTCACCCTGAACAGCAAGGACTTCGCCGCGGCCGACGTGGCGGTCCTGCCGCCGTTTACCGCGCTGCGCAGCGTGCAGACGCTCGTCGAGGCGGACAAGGTGCCGATCGGTTACGGCGCCCAGGACATCTCGCCGCACGATGCCGGCGCCTACACCGGCGAGGTGTCCGGCCGGATGCTGGCCAAGCTGGGCTGCCAGTACGCGCTGGCCGGTCATTCGGAGCGGCGCAGGTATCACTGCGAGGACGATGCGCTGGTGAACGCGAAGGTACGGGCGGCCCTGCGGTCCGGCCTGGCACCCATCCTCTGCGTCGGGGAGACCCTGGAGATACGCGCGGCAGGCCGCCACGTCGAGCATACGCTTGGCCAGCTGGACAGCGCGCTGGACGGGATTGGCGGCGACCAGGCCAGCGCGGTGATTGTCGCCTATGAGCCAGTCTGGGCGATTGGCACCGGTGAGGTGGCCACCCCGCAGGATGCGCAGGAGATGTGCGCCGCCATCCGGGGCCGCCTTTCGGCCGTGCACGGGCACGCGGCGGCGGCCAGTGTGCGTATCCTGTATGGCGGGTCGGTGAAGGCCGACAACGTGGCTGTGATCATGGCGCAGCCAGACATTGACGGCGCGCTGGTGGGCGGCGCCAGCCTTGATGCGGGCGAATTCGCCAGGATCTGCCGGTATCGTGAGCTGGTCGCGGAAACCTGAGCAGAGTGCCCGGAGGGACGAGAAGAAGCAGTGGTCATCGGAGTCTCCATCGTCCTGATCATCACGAGCCTGCTGATGATGCTGCTCGTGCTCCTGCACAAGGGCAAGGGCGGCGGCCTGTCAGATCTGTTCGGCGGCGGGATCTCGTCGTCTCTCGGCTCGTCGTCGGTGGTCGAGCGGAACCTGGACCGGATTACGATCTTCACGGGCATCCTCTGGTTCCTCTGCATTGTCGTGCTCGGCCTGCTGATGAACCGCTGACGGCAGCGGGCATGCAAGCGCAGACACGCAGGGTCAAGCTGGTCACGAGGGCAAGGGGTGAGCAGTGAGTAGTGGCAACGCCATCCGCGGCAGCCGGGTAGGCGCGGGACCGATGGGCGAGGCTGAGCGCGGCGAGGCGGCACCGCGGGTGCGGGTCTCGTTCTGGTGCTGCAACAGGCATGAGACCGTGCCCAGTTTCGCCAGCGACGCCGCTGTCCCTGAGACGTGGGACTGCCCGCGTTGCGGCTTCCCGGCCGGCCAGGACGAGGCTAACCCCCCGGCGCCGCCGCACGCCGAGCCGTACAAGACCCACCTGGCCTACGTGAAGGAACGGCGCAACGACACCGACGGCGCCGCGATTCTCGCCGAGGCACTCGACCGGCTCCGTAAGGGCGCCTGACCACGCCGCCGGCTACTGGGCCGCAGGCCAGGCTCCAGGGCTGCCTCGCGCCGTCTACGGCAGCCAGCCTCGCCGCCCTGCGGACGGGCCAGGTCAGTGGGCGAAGCCGCCGCGAGCACTGCCGTCGGGGACCAGCGGCACCGGCGGGACGGGGTGAGCGGCCAGGATCTCGGTCTGCATCCGCAGGTCGGCGAGGAAGATGTCGGCCAGGTCCATGCTGAAGCCGTTGCGCACCACGATCCGGAGCACGGCCACCTCTTGCAGGTCCGCGGGGAACGTGTAGGCCGGAACCAGCCAGCCTCGCTGACGTAGCCGCTCGGACAGGTCGAACACGGTGTAGGTGCCAGGGTCACGCAGCCGGAAGGCGAAGACAGGAAGCTCGCTGCCGTCGGTGAGTAGCTCGAAGGGGCCCATCGCCGCGATCGCCGACGACATGTGCATCGCCACGTCCTGGCTGGCCTGCTGCACCCGCCGGTAGCCGTCAAAGCCGAGCCGGAGGAAGTTGTAGTACTGCGCGGCGACCTGGCTGCCCGGCCGGGAGAAGTTCAGCGCGAACGTCGGCATGTCCCCGCCGAGGTAGTTGACGCGGAAGATCAGGTCATCAGGGAGGGCGCTGGAGTCGCGCCACACCACCCACCCGACACCTGGGTAGACCAGGCCGTACTTGTGCCCTGACGCGTTGATCGACGCCACCCGGGCCACCCGGAAATCCCACTCAAGCTGCGGGTGCAGGAACGGCGCGACGAAGCCACCGGATGCGCCGTCAACATGGATCGGCACATCGTGGCCAAGTTCCGCCTGCAGGCGGTCGAGTTCCTCGCCGATCTGCAGGACCGGCTCGTAGCTGCCGTCCATCGTCGAGCCCAGCACGGCCACGACGCCGATGGTGTTCTCATCGCACCGGGCGGCAGCCTCCGGCCCGGTCAGGTGCAGCCGTCCCGGCGCCATCGGCACCAGCCGCGGCTGCACCTGCCAGTACCGGCAGAACTTCTCCCAGCACACCTGCACGTTGGCGCCCATCACCAGATTCGGGATGGCAGTCGCCGGGCCCGCAGCGCTCCTGCGGGCCCGCCACCGCCACAGCAGCGCCATCCCGCTGAGCATGCAGGCCTCGCTTGACCCGGTGGTCGAGCAGCCGGTCGCGGCGGGCGCGGCGCTGCCTGCCGCGGTAGCCGGCGCATGCCAGAGGTCCGCCAGGATGTTGACGCAGCGCCGCTCCAGCTCGGCGGTCTGCGGGTACTCGTCCTTGTCGATCATGTTCTTG
>DATGVY010000526.1:0-2599 GCA_035299845.1 Streptosporangiaceae bacterium | reverse complement strand
GGCGTCGGGTGCGGACTGCAGCCAGCCAGGATCGCCGGATATTCCGGCGATCCTGGCGCGGTTGCGGGACGCGGCGGCCCGGACGCCGGAGGGGTCGTGGGTGACCGGCAGCGGGTATGTGGAGTACAAGCTCCGCGAGGGCCGGCATCCCACCCGCGCCGACCTCGACGCCGCCGTGCCGGGCCGGCCGGCGATCTTGTTTCACACCTCGCTGCATGCTTGCGTGCTGAACACGCCCGCGCTGCGGGAGGCCGGGCTCGATGATCGGCAGCCGGACCCGCCGGGCGGCCGCTTCGGGCGGGATCGTGAGGGGCGGCTGGACGGATTGGTCTACGAAGGGCCGACGTTCACCTTGCTGTGGGGCGGCCTGCGGCGGGACATGGAGCGGATGAGTGCCGCCCAGCGGGCCGGCCTGGTGGCCAGGGCGGCGCGGCACTTCGCAGCCAGGGGTGTCACCGCAGCGTGCGATGCGGACACCCGCCGAGCGTCGCTGACCGCGTATGCGGAGGCCGACGAGCAGGGTGTCCTCGGCGTGCGGATCGCCGGGCTGGTGGTGCACGACGAGGCGGACTGGCTACTTGGGTCCGGGCTGCGCGGGCGCCGCTCGTCGCGGCTGGCCGCCGAGTCGGTGAAGATCTGGGCCGACGGCGGGATGAGCAGCCGCACCGCAGCCATCTACGGCAGCTACCCGGTTCCGCCCTACGGCTCGGGGATCATGTACTTCTCGCCCGATGAGCTGGCCGCCATGGTGCGGGAGTTCGACGCCCGCAGGCTCCAGGTATGCATCCACGCGCAGGGGGATCGGGCGATCGAAGCCGTCCTGGACACCTACTCCGCGGTCCTGAGCGGCAGCCCGGGGAACCCGCTGCGGCACCGGATCGAGCATGGTGGATCGCTGTTCGCGCCGCTGGCGGCACGGGCCGCAGCGCTGGGGATCGCGGTGGCGGCCCAGCCCGGGATGCTGTCCGTCCTTGGTGACGGTTTCGCTGAGGCACTGCCGGAGCGCAGCGATGAGCTGTTCGCGTACGGGTCGTGGCGGCGGGCCGGGATCCGGGTCGCCGGATCCTCCGACGCGCCTGTGATCACTGCCGATCCCCTGGTGGGGATCCGGGATGCGGTGCTGCGCCGGACGGCCAGCGGGCGCATGCTAGGGCCGGGCGAGCGGCTGGCCGTGCGTGATGCACTCGCCTTGTACACCACAGAGGCCGCGTTCGCCATGCACCGCGAGCGGGACCTCGGATCGCTGGAACAGGGCAAGCTCGCGGACTTCGTGGTCGTCGACCGCAGCCCGCTAGGGGTTGAGCCCGGACAGATCGCGGACATCCGGGTACTGGAGACAGTCGTCGGCGGGCAGTCCGCCTTCCACGCCGATGATTCGCCCCTGGCGCTAGGCTCCAGCCGCTAGATTTATCCACCGCCTGGACTCGGGCCAGGCAGACCGTCACCAGACACTGAACGTAACCCCCAGGAGGGCTCGCGGGCCCGCCGTTAGGCGTGCCCGCGAGGTTCTCAGCTACGTCGGCGTGGAGCGCGCAAATCGGCATGTTCGGGGTGTCCCGTACTGCCCGGGTCAGCCGTTCGGTACGGCTCGCTCAGACTTCTAAGCTGCGCCGCCGGATGCGCCCAGGAGAGAAGCGCGACTTCGCACTCAAAAGCATGTCTCGAACTGCCGCGAGACCCACCGACTACTACTGCGTCCCTCAATTCACCGACGCCAAAGGCAGATGGAACAAATACATGATGGGTGCGCTTGAGCCGAAGTAGATGGCAGGCTGGTTCCTCAGGCGCCAGGATGCAGGGTGGTCTAACAAAGCCACGACCCCGAATCGATATTCGGTGCATCTATCGAGTTTGATACCTATCAGCTTAGTAGGAATCCCTATTCGGCGCTCTGGGACAGCAGATGTCGGTTGGGTCATCGCGCGCAGTGATCGGTCCGGCTGCGCCGGCGGGGCCATTGACCGGCAGCGGCTGATCAGGACTCGGCGTGCTCGGCACGTCGTGATTGCCGAGACCCGCGGCGACCTCTTTTCAGGCCGTCGTCAGGTCGGCGGGGTCGCGGGCAGGGCTTGTGGACGTGCTGGCCGGGCAATCGCCGTGATTTGGCGGGACCACGCCAATGGGAGCGTACCGACGCAGGCAAGCCCTTCGTGCGGCGGCTCTTGGGACGGCGGGTCGGCCGGCTCGGGTCAGGGGTTCGTGGCTGTGAGCAGCCGCCAGCGGGACCCGTTCCACTGCTCGGCGCGGATCAGGGTTCCGGCCTGGCCGACGGCGATGCAGCGGCGGGGGCGGGCGCATGCCACGCCGCTCAGGGCTGAGCTGCGCCCGGCGGGCGTGACCTGCCGCCAGGTGCGGCCGTTCCAGCGTTCGGTGACGCCGACCAGGGGGCCCCTGCGCTGCGGGAATTGCCAGCCGACGGCCATGCAGCGCGCGGTGGTCGGGCAGGACACGTCGAGCACGCCGGGGAACCTGACCTGGCCGGCTATCGGCCGCGCTCGCCAGGTGCGGCCGTTCCACTGCGCAGCCAGGCCGAAGCCGACCGCCATGCAGCTGGACGGGCCGGCGCAGTCGACCGCGTTCAGGTCGCCGGCCGGCAGCA
>DATGVY010000525.1:0-3125 GCA_035299845.1 Streptosporangiaceae bacterium | reverse complement strand
CAGCGCGGCGGCGGCCGCCCTCGACGGGTCGGCACTGATGTTCCCGGCGGCGCGGGGGGCAGGCCCGGAGATGGCGTCGGCCATGACGGCCGCTGGCACGCGATTGGATGGCACACCGGGCTGGGCCCCGGTAGCAGGTGCGGCGGCCGGAGCGGGTGGCAACGGAGCGGGTGGCAACGGAGCGGGTGGCAACGGGGCGGGTGGCATCGGGGCGGCGGGCGTCGCCGGTGCCGCCGGAGCAGTGGCCGCCGCCGGCGGGGTAGCGGCTGCGGCGGGTTTCGCCGGCTCGGGCTTGGCCGGTCCGGGCTTGGCCGGTCCGGGCTTGGCTGGCCCGGGTTCGATCGCGGCGGGTTTCGCCGGCCGGGGCCTGTCCGAAGCGGGTCCCGCTGGACGGCTCGCAGCGGGCCCAGGTACCCGGCCGATCCCCAGCGCGCAGGCCTGGCCCAGCGACTACGCCGACATGCTGCCTCCGGTCGCCTACGCTCCCGCTGGGGCGGTCGCCGGTAATGGCCGGGCCGGGACACTTTCCGGCCGCAACTGGCCTGCTGGAGGTGGGCCGGCCCCGACTGCGGCAGGCTACGCAGGTGCGGTGCAGCGTCGGCATCCGATGCTTGTCCTGGCGACGATGGTGATCGCGGTGAGCGTCAGCGTGGCGCTTCCGGTCGCGGGCACACTGCTCGCGCTCGCTGCCATCGTGCTGCTGCGGGCGGGCGAGCTGGCCCAGCGCGGTGTCGACCAGAGACGCACCGCGCGAGGCGCGCGGGCGACCGACCATCTCTTCGCAGCGGCCGCCTTCCCCTGGTTCCTGGTCCGGTCGGTACTCGCCTCCGTGCTGCTCGCGCCCTTGGCGCTCGCGGTGGCGGCCGGGGTGGGTGTGGTCACGCTGGTCACCGTGCCGGTGGATTCGATGCCGCGGGCCGTGGCCTACGGGGCAGGGACGCTGGTGGCCTTCTACGGGCTCGGGCCTGGCTCGGGCAAGTCACGACGCCAGCTCAACCGGATCTTCACCGCGATCATCGGCACGCGCACGACGGAGGCTGTGGCGCTTATCGGGCTGTGGGCCCTGGCCGTGGCCGCGCTCGCGGCAGCGGCATCGTCGCCAGCCGCCTACTGGCCGCTGGTGGCACCGACGGACCTCATCCGGCACGTGCCGGGCTGGCACGGGATATCCCAGATCGCGCACTTCCGGTTCTGGCGGCCGCGGCTCTGGCACTTCCGGCTCTGGTGAGCCCGGTGCCGTGAAACGTCCGGAGTTCCGGCGGGAACATCAAGAGCAGCCCGCGCCGCGGCGTTAGGGCGTTCCGCGGATCTTCAGCCTGGTGCGTTGTCGGCCAATATCCACGGGATGTCTAGCTGGCTTGCCGGTCAGGCAGGTTTCCGTCCGCGGGGGTGTGCGGGCTCGCTGCCTTGGTAACCGGCGCCCGGCCTGCGCTCACAGCCGGGGCTACGGTCGCGCTCGCGGCCGGGACGGCCGGGCCCGCGCTGGCGCGTACCGGGGCCGCCCGGGCACTGTGGCGCGGGGCCTGGGGTGGCTCCGTGCGGCCGGTCGGTGGCAGCGGCCGCACCAGCCCGAGCGCCACGACCTCGTTGGCGAGCCGGACCCGCCGGTTCGGGCCCTCGGGAATGCGGAATTTCTGGTAGAGGCGCAGCAGATGCTGCTTGACGGCCGCCTCCGTGACGACGAGGTCCGCGGCGATCTCGCGAGCCGTCGCGGGCGCGACAAAGGCCTCATCCGAGAGCGCAGGGCGGCAGAGTGAGGTAAGCACGTCAAGTTCTCTGCGGGTCAGCTCGGGGCTGGCGGAGCGCCGCAACTCGACCTCGGCGGTGAAGTCCTCATGCGGGATCCCGCCGATCCGGCAGCGGGCCGCCCCGAAGGTGAGCACATCCCCGTCCTCGAGGACGCGGCGGGCTACCGGGCGCCCATTGACGCGGGTGCCGTTTCGCGATAAGCCAAGGTCGGTGACGTAGGCATATGGCCCGCGGCGGATGATCTCGGCGTGCAGCCGGGAGACGCTCGGGTCGGCCAGATGCACGTCGACCCCGTCGCCGCGGCCGATCGTCGTCACCTGCTCGCACAGCGGGATCACGGCCCCGGTGTCCTCAATGCGAATATAGGGCCCGTCCACGACCGTTCCTCCTGCCTACCCGAGCAGTCACTGATGTCTCTCCGTGCAGTTACCCTCTCGGAGCGGTGTCCTACCACGTTTCGGCGATGCGGTTTCCGCACGCGGTGCCGAGCCGGCCGGCGGCGGCCGGAGGGTAGCAGCGGAAGTACACTGCCGAGCGAGCCATCGGGAGGAACACGAAATGGCGGACAAGCCGTCCAAGGGCCTGGCTGACGTTGTCGCCGCGTCCACCGCGCTCAGCGATATCGACGGCCAGGCTGGCCGCCTGTTCTACCGCGGGTACGACATCCACCAGCTCGCCAGGGCGGCGACCTTCGAGGAAATCGCCTACCTGCTGCAACGAGGATCGCCGCCGGACGCGGCGGAACTCGACGGCTTCCGGGCCGAGATCGCCGCCGGACGCACCCTGGGCAAGCTCGTCAACTCCGGCCTGGCCGAGATATCTGGCGGCCAGGAACCGATGGAGGCGATGCGCACCCTGGTCTCGCTGGCCAGCGCCGATGATCCGGACAAAGACTCCAATTCTCCCGAGGCGAACACACGTAAGGCAGCCAGGCTCACCGCTCAGCAGCCGATCCTGGTCGCCGCGTATGACGCCGCGCGGCGCGGCATCCAGAGCCCGCCGGGCGATCCCGGGTCGGGCATCGCGGCCAACTTCCTGCTTCAGATGCGCGGAGCGTCGCCATCTCCCCGCGAGGCGGAGATCCTGGATACCTGCCTGGTGCTGCACGCCGATCACACCATGAACGCCTCCACGTTCGCCGCCCGCGTCTGTGCCGCAACCCTGTCGGATATGCACTCGGCGGTCGTCGCCGCGCTCGGCACGCTCAAGGGGCCCTTGCACGGTGGCGCGAACGAGCAGGTCATGCGCGGGCTGGGCAAGCTGGTCACCGAGAACCTGGCCGCGATCGCGGACAGCCAGGCGCCCATGGAGGCGATGCGCACCCTGGCCTCCCTGTCCAGCTCCGGCGACCCGGACAAGCACTCCAACGCGGCCGG
>DATGVY010000524.1:0-5256 GCA_035299845.1 Streptosporangiaceae bacterium | reverse complement strand
AGGCGCCGGGCGGGTGGGCGCCGGCCGCCGGCACCTCGATCGAGAACGAGGCGTTCCTGGTCGAGGCCGACCCGGAGCGGGGCGGCACACTCAGCCGGATCCTGGACAAGCGCTCGGGCACGGAGCTGATCTCGGGCCAGGCCAACGAGCTCGTGATCCAGGAGGAATACGACTATCACCCGAAATGGGCCGAGGGTCCGTGGCTGCTCTCACCGAAGGGCCCGGGGACCGGATCGGCCGGCCTTGCCGCCCGGGTGCGGGCCGAGCGCAGCGGCGTCGGCGCCCGGCTTGTCACCGAGCTGACCTTCGATGACCTGCGGATCACGCAGGAGACCGTGCTCTGGGACGGCTCGCAGCGGGTCGAGTTCCGCACGCACGCGGACGGCTCGATCGGCCAGGACCGGCTGCTGCGGGTCCGCTTCCCAGTCCGGGCTCCCGGCGCGCTGCCGGTGTACCAGACGGCGCTGTCGGCGATCGGCCGCCCGTTCGGCAGCGCCGACGCCGACGTGGCGCAGCACTGGTACACCCTCGACAATCCGGCGCACGAGTGGTTCGGCCTGTCGTCGGCCGTCAGGATGGCGCTGACGGTGCCGTCCGGGCCGCGGCTGACCTGCGCTGTCGGGGTCGCGGAAGTGATCTGCCCGCTGATGTCGCGCGAATCCAGGCTGGCTGTCCGCGGCCTTCTCGCCGCTCTCGCCAGCCAGGGCGTGACGGTGACCTGCTCGCGGCCGGACGGCCCGCGGTACGGCTCGATCGACCTGGACTCGAACCTGCCCGACTTCCGTATCGCGCTCGGCGGGCCGGAGCGGAACCAGTTCACCGCGGAGGTGCTCGCCACGGCGGGCCCGGCCGCCGGCGAGGCGCTCGCGGCGCAGCTGGCGGGGGGCGGCCGCGCGCGGCTCTGGGTTCCAGCGACGGTCAGCCGGGAGCTGGCCTTCGGCCCGGGCGCTGACGTCCGCGGCCCCCGCGACCTGCCGGTGCTGATCGTGGCCGGCGACGACCTGCCCGCCGCGATCGGCGCGGTCACCGCCGACCTGGCCGACGCCGTGATCGACGCCCACGCGGTCAGCGCCGATGCGGCCGGCGGGCCTGGCTGTCCCGCGGCCGCTGAGCTGGCCGGCCATTCGGTAGCGCTGCTCAACCGCGGCACGCCGGGCAGCCTGGTGACGCCGGACGGCACGCTGCACATCGCGCTGATGCGCTCCTGCAGCGGCTGGCCCTGCGGAGTCTGGATCGACGGCGAAGCGCGCACGGCTCCGGACGGCACGAGCTTCGCCTGGCAGCACTGGAGCCACACGTTCGAGTACGCGCTCGCCGCCGGGCCGGGCGACTGGCGGGCGGCGCGCTTCCCGCTCGCCGGGCTTGACTACAACCGCGACCTGCTCACCTGCGAGACCAGCTTGCACGACGGCCCGCTGCCCGGCTCGGCAAGCCTTGCCTCGGCCGAGCCGGACACCGCGGCGGTGTCCGCGCTCAAGCCGCGCGGGAACCCGCTCGCCTCCGGCCGGCCCGGCGCGCCCCGCCGGGAGGACGGGGTAACGGTGCGCCTGCGGGACGTCTCCGGGCGGGCCGGCCCGGCCACCGCGCGGGTGCGGCTGCTGCCGGGCCTGGCCGCCGCGAGCCTGACCGGCCCGGCCGAGGAGCCCGGCGGCGAGCCGCTGCCGGTGCGCGACGGCACCGCGGAGGCCGAGCTGCCGGCCGCGGGCACGGTCACCATGGCGCTGGCGCTGCGGCCCTGGCTGGCCGCGGGCGAGCTGGCCGGGCCGGGCGGCGGCGCGCCCGCGCCGCCGCCGGAGCCCGCCCCGCCGCCGGAGCCCGCCCCGCCGCTGGAGCCCGCCCAGCCGGTTTTCACCCGCTACTGGCTGCACGGCAAGGGCCCGGCCCCGGCCGGGAACCTGCCGGTGGCCATCCACCTGCATGCCAGCCCGGCTCCCGGCGGCGCCATGGCCGGCCGCGGGGCCAGGATCGCGCTGGCCGGGCCAGGCGGTGAGCCCGGCACGCTGCGGCTGACTGTCGCCTGCGGGCCGGAGCCCGCCGCGGGCCTGGCCGAGCTTGACGTGCCGCCGCAGCTCGGCGTCGATCTGCCCGGCCCGCTCCGCTACGACTTGCCGCCGCTTGGCCAGGCCGGCTGGGAACTGCGGGTGCGGGCGCTGCCCGGCGCCCCTGCGGGCCGGTATTTCCTCGCTGCCCGGATCAGGGACGGATCGGGCCAGCTCATCGAGGATGCCGCGCTCGTCACGGTCGGCGAGCGCGGCGCGCCCGCTCCCGGCGCGGGCATCGATGAGCTCGTTGACCGCTATCTCGCTGACGAGCAGGCGACGGCCGCAGAGCTTGCGATCAGCCTGGAGTCCCGCGAGATAGTGCTGCGGCCCGGTGGTGACGGTGAGGTCGCCATCCGGCTGGCCAACCGCGCCGCGTCCGCGGTCAGGGGCGAGGCGCAGCTTGTCTCCCCGGCCGGCAGCTGGGGCAGCGCGCGGCCGTGGACACGCGGCTTCGACATCGGCCCCGGCCAGACCGCCACGCTGCGCTACGCGGTGACCGCGGCAGCGGCCGCGCGCCCCGGCCAGGCATGGTGGGTGCTTGTCAAGGTCATGTACTTCGGCCGGGTCCGGTACACCGAGGCGATTGCCTGCTCCGTTGCGGATGGATCATCTGATGAGACACTTGGGGTGCCGGAATCAACCGCAGAAAGACGATGACTACCGATATCGCGATTGGCGGAGGCAATCTCCCCGCGGAACCGAATAGTTTCGTCGGCCGCGAGCGAGATCTGGCGGAGCTTGCCCTGCTGCTCGGCGAGGTCCGCGCGCTGACCCTGTGCGGGCCGGGCGGCATCGGCAAGACGCGGCTGGCGCTCCGGCTGGCCTGCGAGATCGTGCCGGGTTTTCCCGACGGGGCCTGGCTGGTCGAGCTCGGCGATACCGAGGATCCCGCTCTCGTCCCGCAGCGGGTCGCCGCGGTGCTCGGGATCCGGGAGGAGCCCGACCGCCCGCTGGCGGAGACCCTGGCCGACGTGCTGCGGCCGCGCCGGATGGTGCTGATCCTGGACACCTGCGAGCACGTGGTGGACGCCTGCGCCTCGCTCGTGCAGCAGCTGCTGGCCAGCTGTCCGCTGCTGCGGCTGATCGCCACCAGCCGGGAGCCGCTGCGGGTGCGCGGCGAGACCGCATGGCGGGTGCCGCCGCTTGAGCTGCCCGGGCAGCTTACCGACCTGTCCGGCCGGGACATGGCCGGGCATGAGGCGATCCGGCTGTTCACCGAGCGTGCCGCGGCGGTCCGGCCGGGTTTCGCGCTCAGCACGGAGAACACCGGCACGGTCGTCCGGCTGTGCCGGACCCTGGACGGGATACCGCTGGCCATCGAGCTGGCCGCGGCCCGGGTCCGGGCGCTGTCCGTGGAGCAGATCGCCGGCCGCCTCGGTGACCGGTTCCGGCTGCTGGCCTCGGGCGACCGCACCGCGCCGCCGCGCCAGCAGACACTGCGCGCCACCCTCGACTGGAGCTATGAGCTGCTGACCGGTCCCGAGCAGGTGCTGCTGCGCAGGCTGTCGGTCTTCGCCGGCTGGGACCTGGACATGGCCGAGCAGGTCTGCGCCGGCCACGAGATCACCGCGCCGATGGTCCTCGACCTGCTGGCGGCGCTGATTGACAAGTCGCTGGTCACGGTGGATGCCGAGCTGGACGGTGATGCCCGCTACCGGCTGCTCGACATGATCAGGGAGTACGCGGCCGCCCGGCTTGCCGCCTCCGGTGAGGAGACCGTCGTCCGGGTGCGGCAACGGGACTACCTGCTGAGCATGGCGGAATCGATCGTCGACAGGGCGTTCGTGCGCGGGGATCCGCCCTGGCCGGAGCGCGTCGCCATGTACCGGCGGGTGCATGCCGAGCGGGCCAATCTCGTCGCCGCGCTGGCACTGACGGCGGACCGCGGCGAGGCCGAGCTCGGCCTGCGGCTCTGCTGCGCGCTGCGCAGCCCGTGGGTCGCCTACGGTGACGTCACCGAGGGCGCCCGCTGGTTCGATCGCTTCCTCGGCATGGATGACCAGGTCAGCCAGGCCGTCCGGGCGCGTGCCCTGATGCTGCGGGCAGAGCTCGCCTTCGAGCAGCAGGACTACGCGGCGGCCGCCGGCTGCGCCCAGGCGGGCATCGACCTGTGCCTGCCATCCGCCGGGCCAAGCGAGGCGGGCGGACACCGGCTGCTCGCGCTGGTCAGCTTGCGGGCAGGCCGCCACGATGCGGCGCTTGACAGCGCCGACGCGGCCGTGGCGGCGGCCAGGGCGGCAGGCGATGAGTGGGAGGAGGGGCTCGCGCAGAGCACCAGGGCCGCGGTCCTGGCGCGCCAGGGCAGCCTGAACGACGCGCAGCGCGCCTACGAGACGGCCCTCGACGTGCTGCGGGACAACAACGGGTGGGGCGTTGCGCAGACCTTGTACGGCTTCGGCGCGCTGGCCAGGGCGCGGCGGGACTACCCGGCCGCGCTGCGCCATTTCGATGCCGCGCTGGCGCTGTACCGGGCGATCGACGCGCGGCCGGAGATAGCCCGGTGCCTGGCCGGGGTCGGCTGGGTGGCGCTGTCCCAGCGCGACCTGGCGCTGGCCAGGTCAAGCCTGACCGAGAGCATGCAGCTCAGCCTCGCCATCGGGCAGCGGCTGGCGATCGCGCGCGGCATCGAGGCGCTGGCCGTGCTGGCGCTCGCCGAGGGCGATCCGGCCAGGGCAATCCGGCTCGAAGGCGCCGGGCGGGCGCTGCGCGACGCGGCGGGCCATGTTTCGCCCGCGCCCGCCAGGGCCAGGATCGACGCCCTGTTCGATGCCGCGCGGCAGCAGCTTGGCCCGGCCGCCGCCGCCGCCCTGCTGGCCGAGGGCCGGGCGATGAGCAGGGAGGAGGCCATCAGGTACGGCACCGAGGCAGCGGCGGCCGCGCCGCCGGGCGGCGCGGAAGGGGTCGCAGGCCAGCCGCCATCACCGGGCGGCGGCTCGTCGGCGCTGACCACACGGGAGCAGGAAATCGCCGCCCTGATCGCGCGCGGGCTCTCCAACCGGCGCATCGCCGCCGAGCTTGTCATCAGCCCGGCCACCGCGGCGCGGCATGTGGCCAATATCTTCACCAAGCTCGGGTTCAGCTCCCGGGCCCAGGTAGCCGCATGGGCAGCGGATCGCGGCTCCGGCAACCGGTCCTGAGCTGGCCCGGTCCTGAGCTGGCCCGGTCCTGAGCTGGCCCGGTCCCTGAGCTGGCCCGGTCCTGAGCTGGCCCGGTC
>DATGVY010000523.1:0-4446 GCA_035299845.1 Streptosporangiaceae bacterium | reverse complement strand
CGTGGATCTTGGCCGTCGCGAGCGGCTGTCCGGGGGGCTCGATGCGCTCCTTCCGGGGTGGTCGATGTGACATCGGGTCCCCTCCAGGGTGCTCGATGTCACATCGACTCCTTCCTGCCGGTGTCGGGCTCGGAGTTGTTGCTGGCGGGGCCCCCGGCGCGGCCGCTGCCGCGATGAGCGGTGGCGGCCGGATCCCAGCGCAAGGCGGCGACGGTGGCCCGGTACACCGGTGCGGCGGCGCTTCCCTCCCCGTCCACGGGGAAGTTCGCGATGACGTCCAAGGACGCGGGCAGCGGTCCGGTCGTTTCCTGCGGGACGGGCTCCGGGCGCGGCGCATCGTCCTGGAACGCCGGTGCGTCGGCTGGCTCTCGCGGGTCCTCCCCCTCGCCAGGCGCCCGCCCGGTCAACGCGGGCAGATCCGGGACGGTCCGTGCCGCGGCCACGAGCTCCGGCATGACGGCCTCGGCCGACGTCGCCGCTGAGTCCGGCGCGGGCGCTGAGCTGCCCGGCCCCTGTTGACCAGCAAGTGGCCGCAGCATGGCGAACACCTTCCGCATCCGGGCGATGAGCAGTCCGATGACGGCAAGCAACGCCAGGCCGCTGGCCGCGAGGGCCGTCAGGTAGTTCGGCGCCACCCTCGCCGCGCCCGCGGCGGCCAGGCCCGCCACGGCCGCACCCGTGAAGGGCAGCCACAGCCGCGCGCCCAGGGTGCGCCGCCGGATGCCCACCCTCCTCAGCTCGTGGAGGTACCAGGGGAGGATCACGCAGGCAGCGACGGCGACTTCGGCCGCACTGACACCGCCGATCCCCCCTGCGTGGGCCGCCGCGACGAGCGCCGGGATCAGCACGACGAGCCACGCCAGCTGGACAGTGAAGACGACCCGGGTCCGGGCGAGCACCACGAAGTAGTCGTAAGTCAGCTCGAAAAAGATCCGCAGGGCGGCGAGAAGGGAAAGCCACACAAGCGCCTGAGCCGCATAGAGCCAGCGCACGCCGTAGGCGAATCCGATCAGCGGCACCGCTGATCCGCTGATCATCAGGCACACCGGAAGGGTCACCGCGCCGAGCAGGGCGGCCGCCGACAAGAAGCCCCTGCGCATGGCCGTCTGGTCATGCTGGAGGCGCGAAAACGTGGCCGGGGCGACGCTGCGGACCGGCCGCGAGAAGATGGTGACCGGCCACGCCGCGAGGTTGGCCGCGAGCACGTAGAAACCAAGCGCGGTGGCGCCGAGCATGCGGCCGACAACGAGTTGGTCCACGTTGGTGACGGCGAACACGATGATGGCCGATCCGGCGAGCGGAGTCCCGTACCGCAGCAGCGCACGTGCCCGGGCCCGGTCGAAACCGAAGCGCAACGGCTCGGGCGCGAACGCCACATACAGGCCACAGGCAGCCACGGCGCCGGTTATCCGGCCGAGCGCCAGGCTCATCGCGCCGAGCCCCGCCCAGGCCAGGCCCACGGACACGGCCGCGCCGAGCCAGTTGTTGACCTGGTCCGCGATCATCTTCCGGTCTTGGCGGAAATGCCGCTCCAACAATGCGACCGGCGTGGCAGTCACCCCGTCCAGGATGACGCTGAGTGCGAGTACCCGGATGACGCCGGTCGCCGCGGGCGCCCCCATGGCCGCGGTGTAGGCAGGCGCGCCGACGAAACAGCCGACGTAGACGGCGACGCTGGAGACCACGGAAATGGTCGCGACGGTCGGCGCGATCTCGCCCGGATCGCCAGGCCAGCGGACGATGGCCAAGCCCACCGAGAGGTCGTTGAAACTCAGCACGGCCAGCAGCGCGACCCACGCGACAGCGTAGGTGCCGAACGCGTGCGGGCCGAGAAGCCGGGCGAGCACGATCCCGACCCCCATCGTGCCGAGCCTGCCCAGCGCATTGCTGGTGAAATTCCAGCCCAGCGCCCGGCTCGCCCGGCCCGCCAGGGTGCCCTGGTCCGCCAGCCGGAGCCTCATGCTGGAGGACATCCCACGAGATCCACCTCAGTTCGGCGCCATGTTTAGGAACACGATATCCATTCACGGGAAAGTATGCCGGCTTACCCCGGATAAGTTCGGCACCGGTGTGGTCGAATGTCGCTCTGTCCCGGTTGCTCATGAATTTAATACTTATATCTAGCTAATAGTCGAAAAGACAGGAGCGCAATCCTCGTGGATTTCTGAATTACTCTCCTCGTGTGCCAGAATTCCCGCACACATGCCGCCGTCGTCGTCCATACTTTTCCGGTGTGACGACCGTCGTGATTCCCGCGCATAACGAGGGCCAGGTGATCGGGCGCCTGCTCGGGCAACTTGTTCCCGCCGCGCCCCCGGGCGAGCTGAGAGTAATTGTCGTCGCCAACGGCTGCACCGATGACACGGCCGAGGTGGCGGCTTCTTTCGGCCCCCGTGTCCAGGTTCTGTCCATTCCAGTCGCCTCCAAGCACGAGGCGCTCGCGGCCGCGGACAGCGCGACCAGAGATTTCCCGCGGGTCTATGTCGACGCGGATGTCGAACTGCGGACCGAGGACGTCCGGGCGCTGGCCGCCGCGCTCCGGGAGCCCGGGGTGCTCGCCGCGGCCCCGGAACGGGTGCTGGCCCTGGCCGGGAGGCCGTGGCCGGTGCGCTGGTTCTACGACGTCTGGACGCGGCTGCCGGAAGTCCGGCGCGGGCTGTGGGGCAGGGGCGTGATCGCTTTGGATGAGTCGGGCCAGCGGCGTGTCGCCGGCCTGCCGCCGCTTCTCGCGGACGACTTTGCCGCCTCGCTGGTGTTCGCCCCGCACGAGCAGAGCATCGTGACTGGTGCGCATGTCGTGGTCCACACGCCACGGACGTTTGGGGACTTGCTGCGCCGCCGGGTCCGCGCCGCGACGGGGATTGCCCAGATCGAGCGGGCAGAGCGTCTGCCCCGCATTACCTCGCGAACGCGGATGTCTGACCTGGCCGCGATCATCCGTAGCGAGCCGCGGATGGCTATGCGGGTCGCGTTCTTCCTGTCGGTGGCCGTTGTGTCCCGGCTGCGGGCACGTCGCGCGGTGGGGCGAGGCGACTACTCCACCTGGCTGCGGGACGAGAGCAGCCGCCACGGCTCGGCGGCCCGCGCGACCGGTGGCCACGCCCCAGGCGAGGGACGGCAACCCGAATGTCTCTGATCCCGTCTGCGCCCGGTCAGTGGGACGGGTTGCTCGTGCTCTGTGCGGCGAACAACTACGACGGCGCCAAGGTGGCCGACTGGCACTTAGCGGCGCACCTGTCCAGGCTGGTTCCGGTGCTCTATGTCGACCCGCCGATGTCACGGCTGACCCCGGCCCGGCATCCCGAAGCGGCCGGCGCGCTGCGGAGCCCACGGCTGCGGCTGCAGAAGCCAGGCCTGGCCCGGCTCACACCGGTGGTGCAGCCTTTCCCATCCCGGCGCGGCGCAGCCGGGATGACCAGCGCCCTTACCCGTCGCTACCTCGGCCGGGCCACTGCCCGGCTGGGCGGCCGGGTCCGGGCCGTCATCTCCGGCTGGCCGCAGTATCCGGTGTTCGGCAGCTGCGCGGAGCAGGTCCGCGTCTACTGGGCTCAGGACGACTTCGTCGGGGGGGCCGACCTGCTCGGCTTGAACGCCAGGCTGCTCGACCGGCGAGAACGGCGGGTCGCCGCCAGTGCCGACCTCGTCGTGGCGGCCAATCCGGTCGTGGCCGATATCTGGCGCAGCCGTGGACTCGACCCGGTCCTCGTTCCCTACTGTACCGACGTGGATGCCTACCGCGATATCGAGCAGGCCCCGGTGCCATCCGATGCCTGGCTCCCGGCCCCGGTCGCCGGCTTCGTCGGCCGCATCAACGATCGCACGGACCTGAGCCTGCTTGAGGCCATCGCTGACCGGGGCCGGTCCCTCCTGCTGGTCGGCCCGAAGGACCCCGTCTTCGAGCCGGAACGGTTCGACGCCCTGCGGCGACGGCGCAACGTCCGCTGGGTCGGCCCGAAGCCCTTTGAGGCCCTGCCCGGCTACTTCCGGGTGTTGGACGTGGGCGTGGTGCCCTACCGGGATAGCCCGTTCAATCGCGGCAGCTTTCCCCTGAAGACACTGGAGTACCTGGCCGCTGGCCGGGCCGTGGTAGCCACCGATCTGCCTGCCGTCCGCTGGCTCGCGACCGACCTGGTCAGTGTCGCCACCACGCCGCCGGCCTTCGCCGATCAGGTTGACCGCTTCTTGGCCCAGCCCAGGACGCCGGACATGCTGGCGCGCCGCCAAGCGTTCGCAGCGCGTCACAGCTGGGCCCGCAGGGCCGCCGATATTAACGAAGCCATCGCCGGCCGGTGAAGCAGCCATCCAGACGCATGCAGACCGAATACAAGAAACACAGCTATGAACGTTCAAAACGGATTTTTGCACCCGAGTCATTCACGCGGTCATCCGGCCGACATGGTTGCCAGGAACGGGTGTGTCTTTCTGATAGGTGTGTCATTTTCGGGT
>DATGVY010000522.1:0-11394 GCA_035299845.1 Streptosporangiaceae bacterium | reverse complement strand
GCGGCCGGCGACGGGAGCACGCGCGGCAACGGCACCGCGGGCGGCAACGGCAGCGCGGACGGGAATGGCGATGCGGCCGGCGACGGGAGCACGCGCGGCAACGGCACCGCGGGCGGCAACGGCACCGCGGACGGGAATGGCGATGCGGCCGGCGACGGGAGCATGCACGGCAACGGCACCGCGGGCAACGGCACCGCGGGCGGCAACGGCGGCACCGCGGCCGCAGTCATCATCCGCGAGGTTCCGGCACTAGCGCCGGCGGCCGACCCGAGGCCCGACCCTGCCGGGCGGCTCGCTGCCTACGTCTGCGCTGGCACACTGCGGGTCATCGACCTGAGCACCGGCGACGACCGGGCCATTGCTGCCCCTGGTGAAGCGGCGGACATCTCGTTCGGGCTGGCTGAATTTATCGCCGCCGAAGAGATGCATCGGATGCATGGCTTCTGGTGGGCCCCTGATTCGGCCGCCCTGCTCGTCGCGCGGATCGACGAGAGCCCGGTGCAGCGGTGGCACATCGCCGACCCGTCAAACCCGGCACAACCCGCCGCCGAGGTGCCGTATCCAGCGGCCGGTACCCCCAACGCCGGTGTCTCGCTCGTGCTGGCCGGCCTGGATGGACGGCATACCCCGGTGGAATGGGACAGCGACGCCTTCCCGTACCTGGTCACCGCGAGCTGGGCAGGCCATGGCGCCGCTGCGGACACCCCCCTCATCGTGGTGCAGGCCCGTGACCAGCGCGAGATGCGGCTGCTCGCGGTGGACCGGCAGAGCGGCGCGACGACGGTGGTGCGCACGGACACCGACCCGCACTGGCTGGACATCATCCCGGGCGTGCCGGCCAGGACCGCAGGGAACCGGATCGTCTGGACCGCCGACGCCGGCGGCGCGCACCGGCTGGTCGTCGCCGCGGCGCAGGATCTCACGGCCGGCCGCGCTGTCCCGGTGACTCCCGACGGGCTGCAGGTCAGGGAGGTGCTGAGCGTCGACGGTGACACGGTCCTGTTCGCCGCGTCGGACGAGGAGCCGACCGAGATCGGGCTATGGACGTACGGGCCCGATGGACTGGCCAGGCTCGCGGTTGGCGACGGAGGGCCGGGAACGCTGACCGGCCGGCGAGCCGGCGGCACGACGGTGGCCGTGCGCAGGTCCCTCGACCAGGACGGGCCCGCCATCCACGTGCTGCGCGACACCCATCCGCCGCGCGACAGCCAGGCCCGGCGCGGCACCCAGCCGCCGCGCGACGGCCAGGCCCGGCGCGACAGCCAGGCCCGGCGCGGCACCCAGCCGCTGCGCGAGGCCCAGGTGCAGCGCGATATCCAGGTCGCGCGGATCAGCTCGGTTGCCGACACCCCGCTGCTCCCGGTGCCGCGGCCGGCCATCTTCCCGGCCGGGGAGCACGGCATCAGGACCGCGCTGCTGCTGCCGTCCTGGCATCAGCCGGGCACGGCGAAGCTGCCGGTGCTGATGGACCCGTACGGCGGTCCGCACGGCCAGCAGGTGCTCGCCAGCAGGGGCGCGTTCCTCACCTCGCAGTGGCTGGCCGAACAGGGCTTCGCCGTGGTCATCGCGGACGGCCGGGGCACCCCGGGCCGCGGCCCGGACTGGGAGAAGGCAGTGGCCGGCGATCTGGCGGGCCCGCCGCTCGATGATCAGGTCGCGGCGCTGCGCGCCGCCGCCGGCCAGTGCGCCGACCTGGATCTGGGCCGGGTGGCGATCAGGGGCTGGTCATTCGGCGGCTACCTGTCCGCGCTCGCCGTGCTGCGCCGCCCTGACGTGTTCCGCGCAGCGGTGGCTGGCGCCCCGGTCACCGAATGGCGGCTGTACGACACCCATTACACCGAGCGCTATCTCGGTCATCCCGACGACAGCGCGAAGGTCTACGACGCCTGCTCGCTGCTGACCGACGCGCACAAGCTGTCCCGGCCGCTGCTCATCATCCACGGGCTTGCCGACGACAACGTCGTCGTCGCGCACTCACTGCGGCTGTCATCGGCGCTGCTCGCCGCGGGCCGGCCACATAGCGTGCTGCCGCTGGCGGGAGTGACCCATATGGCCGCGCAGGAGGCGGTGGCCGAGAACCTGCTGCTGCTGCAGGTCGACTTCCTGCGTAGATCGCTCGATGTAGCGAGAGTCACACCCGGGTAAGCACGCCCCGAGCCGTCGCGGTGATATTCCTTTGGAATAGGGTTCACACGGCACCGCGTCCATGCGCCGTGCCCATGCTCCGCGTCCGTGCTCCAGTGCGCGCATACGGCAGGCGGAGCGACCCCGGTGAGTTTCAGGGCGGAGACGTCGACAATGACGCAGGCAATGGATGCGCCGGCCAAGACCAGGGCGCAGATTAGCGAACGCACGCTGCGCAGGGATCCGTGGTGGCGGGCCCCGGCCATCACGGCCGCGCTGCTGACCATCTGGGTGGCCTACGCGACCGTGCACGTGTTTCTCGGCCGCTGGTACTGGGTCCCGCAGTACCACTACCTGACCCCGTTCTACTCGCCCTGCGTCAGCGGCTCGTGCGCTGCCGGGTCGAGCAGCCTGGGTCAGTGGTTCGGCAAGGTGCCGTCGATCGTTCCCTACGCGGTGGTGTCCCTGCCCTTCGTACTCGGCTTCCGGCTCAGCTGCTACTACTACCGCAAGGCCTATTACCGGGCATTCTGGCGGGCGCCCGCAGCCTGCGCGGTCCGCGAGCCGCACGGCAGCTACTCGGGCGAGACCCGCTTCCCGCTCATCCTGCAGAACCTGCACCGCTACTTCTTCTACGTCGTGATCCTGATCTCGATCCTGAATACCTACGACCTCGTGCAGGCGTTCCGCGGCCCGGACGGCAGTTTCGGCTTCGGCCTCGGCACCCTGATCATGGGCGTCAACGTGGTACTGCTGTGGGCGTACACGCTGTCCTGCCACTCCTGCAGGCACATCACCGGCGGCAGGCTCAAGCACTTCTCGAAGCACCCGATCCGGTACTGGATATGGACCCAGGTCTCGAACCTCAACACGCGGCACATGCAGCTCGCGTGGATCACGCTGGGCACGCTGATGCTGACCGACCTTTATATCTGGCTTGTCGCCAGCGGGACCATCAGCGACCTCCGGTTCTTCAACTGAGGCAAGAAGGTCGTAAGTAATGACTGAGATCGAGCGGCTTGGATACGACGTCGTGGTGATCGGGGCCGGCGGATCGGGGCTGCGCGCCGCGATCGAGGCCCGGCTGGCCGGGAAGAAGACCGCCGTTATCTCCAAGTCCCTGTTCGGCAAGGCGCACACCGTGATGGCCGAGGGCGGCTGCGCCGCCGCGATGGGCAACGTCAACCCGCGCGACAACTGGCAGGTCCATTTCCGCGACACCATGCGCGGCGGCAAGTTCCTCAACAACTGGCGGATGGCCGAGCTGCACGCCAAGGAGGCCCCGGACCGGGTCTGGGAGCTCGAGGCCTGGGGCGCGGTGTTCGACCGCACCCCGGACGGCAAGATCAGCCAGCGCAATTTCGGCGGCCATGAGTACCCGCGGCTGGCGCATGTCGGCGACCGGACCGGCCTGGAGATGATCCGCACGCTGCAGCAGAAGGTGGTGGCGCTGCAGCAGCAGGACGCCGCGGAGCACGGCGATCCCGAGGCCATGATCAAGGTCTTCGCCGAAACCACGGTCACCCGGCTGCTGACCGACGGCGACCGGATCGCCGGCGCGTTCGGCTACATCAGGGAGACCGGCCGGTTCGTCCTGTTCGAGGCGCCGGCCGTCATCCTGGCCACCGGCGGGATCGGCAAGTCCTTCAAGGTCACCTCCAACTCCTGGGAGTACACCGGGGACGGGCACGCACTGGCGCTGCTGGCCGGGGCGAAGCTGCTGAACATGGAGTTCGTGCAGTTCCATCCCACCCACATGGTCTGGCCGCTGTCGGTGGCCGGCCTGCTGGTCACCGAGTCTGTCCGCGGCGACGGCGGCGTGCTGCGCAACTCCGAGGGCAACCGGTTCATGTTCGGCTACGTGCCGGACGTGTTCCGTGCCCAGTACGCGGAGACCGAGGAGGAGGCCGACCGCTGGTACACCGACCCGGACCACAACCGGCGGCCGCCCGAGCTGCTGCCCCGCGACGAGGTCGCCCGGTCGATCAACGCGGAGGTCAAGGCCGGCCGCGGGTCGCCGCACGGCGGCGTGTTCCTCGACGTGGCGAGCCGGCTGCCGGCCGAGGAGATCCTGCGGCGGCTGCCGTCCATGCACCACCAGTTCCTTGAGCTGGCCGACGTCGACATCACCAGGGAGCCGATGGAGGTCGGCCCGGCCCAGCACTACGTGATGGGCGGCGTCGAGGTGGACCCGGACACCGGAGCCGCCAGCGTGCCCGGCCTGTTCGCGGTAGGCGAGGTGTCCGGCGGCATGCACGGCTCCAACCGGCTCGGCGGCAACTCGCTGTCCGACCTGCTGGTCTTCGGGCGCCGGGCCGGGCTGGGCGCGGCGGCGTACCTGGACTCCCTGACCGAGGCAGGCGGCAGGCCGACGGCCGCCGACGCCGAGCTCGCCGCAGCACAGGCGGAGGCACTCGCGCCGCTGCAGCGATCAGGCGGCGAGAACCCGTACACGGTGCACTCAGAGGTCCAGCAGACCATGAGCGACCTTGTCGGCATCATCAGGCGCGAGGACGAGATCAAGACCGCGCTGGCCGAGCTCGAGAAGCTGCGAGAGCGGGCCGCCCGCGTCACCGCCGCTGGCGGCGCGGCCTACAACCCGGGCTGGCACCTGGCCCTGGACCTGCGCAACATCATGCTGATCGCGGACTGCGTGGCCCAGGCGGCCCTGGAGCGGCAGGAGAGCCGCGGCGGGCACACCCGCGATGACTTCCCCGATATGTCGCCGGAGTGGCGGAAGATCAACCTGATCTGCTCGCTGGACGGCGACCGGGTGTCGCTGCGGCGGCAGCCGATGCCGGCGATGCGCGACGACCTGCTCGCCCTTTTCGACCGCGGCGAGCTGAAGAAGTACCTCACCGATTCCGAACTGCCGGCGGAACCGGCGCCGGCCACGGAGGAGGCAAGCTGATGGGCGAGAAGGTAACGCTCCGGGTCTGGCGGGGTGACGCCGGGCAGGGCGGGCTGACCGACTACCAGGTCGAGGCCAATGAGGGCGAGGTCATCCTGGACGTCCTGCACAGGCTGCAGGCAACGCAGGCCGGTGACCTGGCAGTCCGCTGGAACTGCAAGGCGGGCAAGTGCGGCTCCTGCTCGATGGAGATCAACGGGCGACCGCGGCTGGCCTGCATGACCAGGATGTCGCTGTTCGGGCCGGCCGAGACGATCACGCTCACCCCGATGCGGACCTTTCCGGTGATCAGGGACCTGGTCACGGACGTGTCGTTCAACTACGCCAAGGCACGCGAGATCCCGTCGTTCACCCCGGACGCCGCGGTCAGGCCCGGCGAGTTCCGGATGCAGCAGGTCGACGTGAACCGCTCGCAGGAGTTCCGCAAGTGCATCGAGTGCTTCCTGTGCCAGAACACCTGCCACGTGATCCGCGACCACCCGGAGAACGAGCAGGCCTTCGCCGGACCCCGGTTCCTGATGCGGATCGCGGAGCTTGAGATGCACCCGGCCGACACCGCGGACCGCAGGGAGATCGCCCAGGATGACTTCGGCCTCGGCTACTGCAACATCACCAAGTGCTGCACCGAGGTATGCCCGGAGAACATAAAGATCACCGACAATGCGCTGATTCCGCTGAAGGAGCGGGTCGTCGGTCACAAGTATGACCCGCTGGTCTGGCTCGGCGCCAAGATCGGCCGCCGGCCGCGGCACGACACCCCGGCCGTGCCCGCAGCGCCCGGGAAGACGAGCTGACTGCCTTTCCTCCTGAACGGATGGCGCGTGGCGGCTGCGGCGGGCCGGCCAACGGTCGCATCGGGGAGTTCGGACTGCCTTGTCCGGGTGCGGAATGCCTCGTCCGGGGCGGAACGGGCCGCGTCCTGCGCCGGAAAGGCCGTGTCCCTGGTAAAGAATTCGCTAACTCCGCCGATTCAGGCCAAGAGACTCTGCAGCCTAGCGGTGTCGCCGCAAAGTCGCCGTCTTGTCCGGTTTCGCCGGCATCCGGCGGCCGGACATTCCCGGCCGGGGCGCGGCCCGCTGCCCCAGTCAATACGATGAGTCCTGCGCGCGGGTCCGGACCCGGCAAGGCGACAGCGTGCAGGGCCAGGGCCCGACCGCGCGAAAGGCTGACATGTCTCACCTGACTTACCTGGAGGCCTCCGTTGTCGGTCTGATCCAGGGAGTGACCGAGCTCTTCCCCATCTCCAGCCTCGGCCACAACGTGCTGATCCCCGCCCTGATTGGCGGCAGCTGGGCCAGCGACCTGAACGTCGCCAAGGCCGAGTCACCGTACCTGGCGTTCATCGTCGGGCTGCACGTTGCCACCGCGATCGCGCTGCTGATCTATTTCTGGCAGGACTGGATCCGCATCATCACGGGCTTCTTCACGTCGATCCGGGACCGGCGGGTGCAGACGACCGACCAGAAGCTGGCCTGGATGATCATCCTGGCGACCATCCCGGTTGGCCTGGTCGGCCTGGCCTTCGAGCATGAGTTCCGGGTGCTGTTCGGCAAGCCGATCAGGGCGGCGATCTTCCTCCTGATCAACGGGGTGATCTTGTTCGCCGGGGAGAAGTTCCGGACCCGGGCGTCGCTGAAGGCGGACGCGGAGCTGGCCGAGAGCCGCGAGCGCGCGGCCGACCGCGGCACCGGGTCCGGCCCGGCCGAGCGCACTACCGCGTCGCACGCCTCCGGCCAGCGGGCGGTGCGGCAGCTTGAGCACTCGCGCGCCATGCAGGCGGACGAGCGGCTGGCCGCCGCCGGCTATCTGCGGGCAGTGGTGATCGGCTGCGCACAGATCCTCGCGCTGCTCGCCGGGATCAGCAGGGACGGCGTGACGATGGTGGCCGGAATGGCCCGCGGGCTGTCCCGCGAGGACGCCGCCAGGTTCGCCTTCCTGCTGGCGACGCCGGTCATCCTCGCCGCCGGCGTGCTGAAGATTCCTGACCTGACCGGCAACCTGGCCAAAGGCATCCAGGGCCAGATTGTCGTCGGCAGCGTGCTGTCCGGCATCGGCGCGTACCTGTCTGTCCGATTCCTGGTCAAGTACTTCCAGACCCGGACGCTGACTCCGTTCGCGATCTACTGCATCCTGTTCGGCCTCGGCAGCGTCATCTACCTGTCAGTGAAGTAACTAGGCAACGCGCCGGATGCGCCCGCTCCGGCTCCTGACCCGGCTCCTGACCCGGTGGGTAGCCCAGATCACTCGCCGCGGGCGCGCCGGGCCCGCTGTCGGCCGCGCTCCTTGGCGTCAAGCACAACCTTGCGCAGCCGGACGGTGGACTGGGTCACCTCGGCGCACTCGTCGGCCGCGCAGAACTCCAGCGCCTGCTCCAGGCTGAGCAGCCGCGGCGGCACCAGCCGCTCCAGTTCCTCGGCGGAGGACGCCCGGACGTTGGTGAGCTTCCGCTCCTTGGTGATGTTGACATCCATGTCCTCGGCGCGCGAGTTCTCGCCGACGATCATGCCCTCGTACACCTCGGTCGTCGGCTGCACGAACAGCGTGCCGCGCTCCTGCAGCGCGAACATGGCGTACGGCACCGCCCGGCCTGGGCGGTCAGCGACCAGCGACCCGGTCGGCCGCATCCGCAGCGGCCCGGACCAGGGCTCGTACCGGTCAAAGACGTGGTGCGCGATGCCGGTGCCGCGGGTATCGGTGAGGAACTGCGTGCGGAACCCGATCAGCCCGCGGGCCGGCACCGTGAACTCCAGCCGCACCCAGCCGGTCCCGTGGTTCGTCATGCTGTCCAGCCGACCCTTACGGACGGCGAGCAGCGAGCTGACCGCGCCGAGGTACTCCTCGGGCACGTCCACGGTCAGCCGCTCCACCGGCTCGTGCAGCTTGCCGTCCACCTCGCGGGTGACCACGGTGGGGCGTCCGACGGTCAGCTCGTAGCCTTCCCGCCGCATGGTCTCGACCAGCACAGCGAGCGCCAGCTCGCCCCGGCCCTGCACCTCCCAGGTGTCTGGCCGCTCGGTGGGCAGCACCTGGATCGAGACGTTGCCGACCAGTTCGCGGTCCAGCCGGTCGCGCAGCATCCGCGCGGTGACCTTCGGTGCTATCCGGGGGGTTCCGGGCCTTGGGGATCCGGGGGTACCCCCCGGGGTGGCGCTGTGTCCCCCCGGGCCAGCACTGTGCTGGCCGACGAGCGGCGACGTGTTCACCCCGATGGTCACCGAGATTGCGGGCTCGTCTACCGTGATCAGCGGCAGCGGGCGCGGGTCCTCGGGGTCGGCCAGCGTCTCGCCGATCATGATCTCGCCGATGCCGGCCACCGCGATGATGTCCCCCGCGGACGCGCTGGCCGCGGGCACCCGTTCCAGCGCCTCCGTCCTGAACAGCTCGGTAATCTTCACCCGCTCGATCGAGCCGTCCCGGCGGCACCAGGCCACCTGCTGGCCGCGCACGATCTCCCCGCTGAACACGCGGCACAGCGCGATCCTGCCGAGATAGGCCGAGGCATCAAGGTTGGTGACATGCGCCCGCAGTGGCGCCTCCGGGTCGTACGACGGCGCGGGAACCGTCTCGCGGAGCGCCGTGAACAGCGGCTCCAGGTCGGGTGAGTCCGGCAGCGTGCCGTCAGCGGGGCGGGTCAGCGAGGCCCGCCCGGCCCGCGCCGAGGCGTACACGATCGGGAACTCGATCTGGTCCTCGGTGGCTTCCAGGTCCATGAAGAGCTCGTAGCACGCGTCGACCACCTCGGCGATCCTGGCGTCCGGCCGGTCCACCTTGTTGATCACCAGGATCACCGGCAGCCGCGCTTCCAGCGTCTTGCGCAGCACGAACCTGGTCTGCGGCAGCGGTCCCTCGCTGGCGTCCACCAGCAGCAGCACGCCGTCGACCATGGACAGCCCGCGCTCGACCTCGCCGCCGAAGTCCGCGTGACCGGGCGTATCGACGATGTTGATGGTCAGCCCGCCGTGGCTGACCGCCGTGTTCTTGGCCAGGATCGTGATGCCCTTCTCCCGCTCCAGGTCGCCGGAGTCGAGCACCCGGTCAGCGACCTGCGCGTTCGCGCGAAACGCTCCGGACTGCCACAGCATCGCGTCGACCAGCGTGGTCTTGCCGTGGTCGACATGTGCGACGATCGCGACGTTACGCAGGTCATCGCGGGTCGCGAGCTGCGCAGTGCGGGCAGGCATGACAGGAGGCTCCGGTTAGCTGAAGGGATGCGCCAAGAGTGCGGCTCGTTTAGTTTATTCGTTCCTTACCACTTAACGCACCCATCCCGGCCGGTCCTCGCCGCCAGCAGGCCGGCCAGGACGCGGGCCGAGCAGGCGCCCTAGCACGGCCTAAGCCGCTCCGCTCACGGAGATAAGGCATCCGCCCGATGCGGCAGGCGCTGCCTTACGGCGAACCTGAATGGTGTCGGGTCGTGACCACGGCTCGCAGGCCAAGGAGGAACCGTGCATCCGTTGATACTGCAGGATCTTGCCAGCCAGCATGTCAGGGACATGCAGGTGACCGCTTCCGTCGCGCGGCGTGCCCGGCGGGCACGCCGCGCCCGGCGCGGCCACCCGGCCGCCGCGGTCCAGTCCAGGGCCGTTGCGTGCGGGACGTCCGTCCGGCTCGCGTGAACGCCGGCTAGTGGCAGCGAAAGGTGCGGCGGCCGTGCCGACGGCGTCAGCGCCGTCAGCGCCGCGAGCAGGCCAGGGCGTCGGCCGCTGGCGGCTGCGCCCGATTTACCGTCCGGCCAGCGAAAAGCTGGCCATAGAACAGGCATTCGACAACGGCGTATTGTAGATATGTGGCAGCTTATCTTCCGCCTGGCTGGCCCGCCGGCGTCCATCCGCCAGGCAGCGAGGGTTTCGAGCAGACGGCGGTGGCGTGGCTGCTGGACGTCATCCCCCCCGATTACCGCGTGCATGGCGTGCTGCGCCGCCATCCGATCGCGCTAGCCGCACTCGCGAGACATCACCTGGCCGCCTGCGTGGAGGGCGCCCGGCGGGGCTATCGCAGCGCCCGCACCGAACTCGGCGATGTGCTGCCGCCGCAGGGTATTGACGCGGTGCTGGCCGCCTATAACGCCGAGGGCAGCAGGCTGGTGGAAACCGCCCGGGCCGTCGACCTGGTCGGCCGAGGGCTTCGGGGCGAAGTGTTCGCTCCGCAGCTAGGACGCCCTTAACGCCAGCAGCGCCATGTCATCGGCCAGCGGGGCGGCGCTGAAATCGCGCGCCGCCTGCTGGATCCTGGCCGCCACCGCGCTCGCGCCGAGACCGCGGCACTCGCCCAGGATCCTGGCCAAGCCGTCGCCGTCGTCAAGCAGCCGGTGGCCATGTCGCCTGTTCGTCACGCCGTCGGTCACCGCAAGCAGCAGGTCCCCGGCGGTCAGGTCCACCGTCTGGGTGCTGAAGGTCAGCCCGTCGATGACCCCGAGCAGCGGCTGCGGGTCCGCGGCGGGATCCGGCCCGCCGCCGGCGTGCCTGAGCACGAGCGGCTGCGGGTGCCCGGCGCAGGCGAGCGAGACCCGGACGGGAGCGGTCTGCGGGGCAGTCGCGACAACTTCGCCGTGCACCAGCGTCAGGAATCTCGCCTGCTTGCCCTCGTCGAGTATGAGATCGTTCAGTCGCTCAAGCACGGCCGCGATGCTGTGCCCTTCACGGGCCAGGATGCGCAGGGTGTACCTGGCCAGGCCGCTGATGGCAGCCGCCTCCGGCCCGGTGCCGCAGACATCGGCGACGACAAACCGCCAGCGGTCCGCCCCGACGGGGAAGATGTCGCAGAAGTCACCGCCGGCGCCGGCTGGCCCATCGTGCGTCACCGCCAGGTCGACGCCGGGGATCGGCGGCAGGTCAGTCGGCCGCAGCACCGGCCGCGGCCTCCGGCTGGCGAACTGCTGGCGGGCACGCTGCCGCGCGTTGTCCAGGGCGAGCGCGGTCCTGCGCGCCACGCCCTCGGCCAGCTCGGTTACCTCGGCGGACAGCCGCCCTCCGGCCACGCCGCCGATAGCGAGCAGGCCGATGCAGTCATCGGTCGCGATGAGCGGGAAGCACCAGGCACCGTCGGCTGCCAGTTGCGCCACACCGGGCGGAACAGCCCCGCCGGGCCGGTGTGCGGTGTCCGGCGTGACGGGGCGCTCCAGCGTGACGGAGCGCCCCGGCGTGACGGAGCGCCCCGGCGTGACGGGGCGCCCTGGCGTGACCGCGGCGCCGGGCCCGCCTGCCTCATCGCCGGGCTGCTCAGCCCCATCGGGCGCCGCTGCAGGGCCAGGCTGGCCGGCCCCAGCGGGCGCGGCCGCGGTGGCGCAAGCCGCCTGCGATTGCCCGGCAGCCTGCGCTGGCCCAGCGGCCTGCGCTTGCCCGGCAGCCTGCGCGCCGCCT
>DATGVY010000521.1:0-3739 GCA_035299845.1 Streptosporangiaceae bacterium | reverse complement strand
CGCGGCGGGTTGCGGTACCAGCGGGAGCGCCGAGGTTGGCCGGCTGGCCGCGGCGGGTTGCGGTGCCAGCGGGAGCGCCGAAGTTCGCCGGCTGGTCCCGGCGGGCTGCGGCTCCGGGGCCGGCCGGACTCTCCGGGGCGGGGGACAGGTGAGAGCGTCCTCGAATCGCCGTGACCTTAGCCGCGGGCTCAAAGGCGCCGCGGTTACGCGCGGCAGGGTCAGCAGCGGTGCCGGGCGCGCGCGGCGCCTCCGCGGCGCTGCGTTCCTGACCCCGGTCCGGATCAGGAACGGCCGCAGGGCCTTTGCGCACCGGTTCAAAAGCGCCCCGGCTCCGTACGCCGGGGTCAGGAACCGCTCTAGGCAGGCGCACGGGCTGGCCAGCACTGCGAATCTTGGGCGTAGGTTCGGCGGCGCGCTTTGGCACCCGCCTGGGCAAGGGCGCTGGCCCCGACGCGGGCGCTGGTTCGGGCCCGGTCCGCGTCCCCGGCGCGGATCTTGGCCGTGGCCTGTCGGCTGCCGCTGGCAGCGGGACCGGTGCCGGGGCGTCGCCGGAGCCGGGTGCCGGCTGAAAGGCATTCCAGGAACTGGGCGAGGGTGCCGATCCGGGGGGGTTGCCGGGAAGGCTGGAGTCCTGAATGCCGGAGTCTCGCTGCCTTCGGGCCCGAAGCCTGGCGCCAAGCGCCGACGAGAGATCCCGTCTATCTTCCGTCATCCTGAACCCCCACGAACCGAGCAAGCGGACAAACCCGGTCCGACGTGTACAGCGCAGCACAAGATGGCCGTTGGATTCAGCCGAATGAGGGAAAAGTTGTCCCGCCGCACGGATTCAGCTGAGCTGCGGCAGCGGCGGAAGGGCAGCGTGGCGGAAGCCAGCGTGGCGGCCTTCTATCCGGCGCTTTCGACACCGGGAGCGCTGGCGGGCCGGCCGTCAGGCGTCTATGAACAGAATCACGATGGTGGCAAGCGTCAGTCCGACCATGAACGCCGTCACGACGAGTACCACGACCTGGTCCAGGCTCGCGAAGCGCCCTTCGTCAAGGGCACGGGTGACGGCGCGCTGGCGCAGCGTGCCAAAGACGATCAGCGTCAGCGCAAGGATGCCGAAGCCCGTGCCCAGCCACAGGTACGGCGTTCTCGGCACCCTGGCGACCGCGGGCAGCAGCCGCCCGATGGCCAGCGCGACCGCCACGGTGGCGAGCCCGGTCCGCCACCAGGCCAGCAGAGTCCGCTCTTCGGCGAGGTAGGTACGACGCAGCGCGGCACCGAACTGGCGGTCGGCTGGCGTTTCGGACCGGCTCGGTTCCACCTGGCCATCGTACGGTCGGTGCCCATGGCGATGGCCGGGTACGGTAGCCGGCGGCGCGGTCGTGCTGGCGCGCGCCGTCGCCGATCGCGCGGTTGCGGCTGGCCGACGCCGGTCAGCCCCGCAGGACTGGCTGGCCCAGCGGGATGGCTTTACCGCCAGTGGCCTGGGACGCCGAGCCGAAGTAGATGTAAACCCCGAGTGCGGCGAACAGCAGCACCACGTAACCCCCGGTCTTCGCCAGACCGGTGGATGCGTTGGCGGTGGAGAGCAGTAGCAGGAGTAGCGCGAGGTCGATCAGCGCGAACAGGGCGGTGAAGGCCAGCGGCAGCCGCAGGGTGGCCAGGGTGAGCATGACAATGATGACTAGCCATGTGGTCAGGAACAACTCCTGGGTGGATGTCGCCGCGGTCGCGCTGATGCCGAACCAGTTATGGGTGAGCCCGAGTACAAGGACCGCATAGCTCAGCCAGAAGCCCGCGAAGATGCCGAAGATGCTCGCCACCGCGCTCTGGCCGATGGCCGCGCTCCAGATCGTCGCAAGGAACAGGCCCGCCGACGTGGCCGCCAGGATGATGGGCAAAGCGGCACCCGCTGTGCCGGCCGGAACCACGCCGACCAGGGCAAGCCCGAGTGCCACCGAGCCCACGACGAAGCTTGGCAGTCCCAGCATGGCAGGGTCGCCGACCATCGGTCCGGCTGTCGCCGCCGGCGCAGCGGCGGCTTCTTCCGGTTGTGCGCCAGGTTCGGTAGATCCATCAGCGGTTGAATCGAGTGCGGTCATGGCTGCCCCTTCGCCGAGAGCTCCAGGAACCCAACCAACTGGTGTGGGCTATGTCACATCTGTACCTCCTGCCTGCTGCGCGGCTGGTCTCAATTTGAGCTAACCGAGCGGTGCAGCCAACCGCTACGTCAGGCCACGTCAATTACCCAGCCGGCCGGGCACGCCCGGCAGCAGGCGTAATTCGCGCGAGTGCGGGTCTATGCGGCGACCCTCACACCACACGCGGAACCGGGAGGTCTGCTCCCGGCGGTGCCTGCCGCCATGGCCGTTGATGGCCAGTTGCGGCAGGTCATTCACGGGATTCTGCTTATCTGCCCGGATGACGGGTCAGGCCGGGGTTTTCCTGCTGGCTTGCTGGCGGGCGGCGGTGATCTGGCTGTGGAGTGCTTTGAGGGCGGCGACGTAGATCTCTGAGAAGGTGGGGAAGGGCTGGATGACATCGCGTAGCACCTGCAGCGGCACCCGGGCGCGGATGGCCAGCGTGGCCTGCTGCAGCCACTCGCCGGCCTCGGGGCCGAGGGCGTAGCCGCCGGTCAGCCGCTCGCCGTCGCTGAGCAGCGTCAAAAAGCCGTTGGACGTTGCGTAGGCGCGCGTGTAGGTGGCGGTCTTGGCCACCTCCGACAGTGCGGTGGTGGCGCTGAACGGGGCCTCGGTGGCGCCCACCGAGGCCGCTTGCGGGTCGGTGTAGACGACGTCCGGCACGGCCTGGTAGCTGGCCTCGCGGGGCTCGCCGAGGATGTTCGCGGCGACGACCTCGGCCTGGTACTTGCCGACGTGGGTCAGCAGCCGCACGCCGGTGACGTCGCCGATGGCCCATAGGCGCTCACCGGCGCGCAGGTGCGCGTCGACCGGGATGCCGTGCTCGCCGGCGGTGACGCCGACCGTGTCCAGGCCGAGCCCGCCGGTGCGCGGGCGCCGGCCGGTGGCGATGAGCAGCCGGTCGCCGCGCAGCTCGCGGCCGTTGTCGAGCGCCAGGACGTAGTCCTCACCGTCGCGCCGGGCGGCGGTCGCGTGCACGCCGAGGACGAGCTCGGCGCCGTCGGCTCTCAGGACCTCGCCGAGCGCCTCGCCCAGCGGCGCGGGCTCGCGGGCGAGCACGTGCCCGGCGGCCTCGGCGAGGGCCACTTCGCCGCCCAGGCGGCGCACGGCCTGGGTCATCTCGGCGCCGACCGGCCCGCCGCCGAGGATGAGCAGGCGTCGCGGGATGGCCTTCATGCCGGTCACCTCGCGGTTGGTCCACACGCCCGCCAGCTCGTGCAGGCCCGGGACGGGCGGCAGGACCGGATCCGAGCCGGTCGCCACGACGACGTGTTCGGCGGTGTGGCGCACGCCATCGACCTCGACCACGCCTGCCCCGGCGAGTCGGCCGGTGCCGCGCAGCAGGTCGATGCCCTGGCCCGCCAGCCAGCGCTGCTGGCCGGCGTCGGAGTAGCCCGAGACCATGAAGTCACGCCAGGCCAGCGCCGCCCCGGCGTCGACCTGCGCGCTGCCCGCCGCCTCGCATGCCTGGCGCACCGCCTCGCCGGGGCGCAGCAGCGTCTTAGACGGGATGCACGCCCAGTAGGAGCATTCGCCGCCGACCAGCTCGCGCTCGACCAGGGCCACCCGCAGCCCGCCGTCGGCCAGCTCGCCGGCGCAGTGCTCGCCCGGTG
>DATGVY010000520.1:0-5304 GCA_035299845.1 Streptosporangiaceae bacterium | reverse complement strand
GAGGGCCAGCGCCACGCGGCCGGCCAGCAGGCGTGCCCGCGGAGCGTCGCCGGAGCCGAGCGCGTGCAGGCTCGATGCTGCCTGCTCGGCCTGGTGCAGCAATCCCGCGGACACCCGGCCAGCCGCATAGCGGGCCTGCAGCACCATGAAGGTCGCATGGGCGAGCCACCATGGCCGCCGTTGCGCGCGGAACTGGCGGCGCGCGGCCTCAGCCCGAGCTAGCGCCGTCCGTGGATCTGCGCAGGCGAGCGCGGCACCGGCCGCGGTGAGCTGCAGTTCAGCCACTATGGTCGGCTGACCGCGGCTGCGTTCGATGTCGCTGATGGCGGCATCGGCCTCGCGCAGCGCGTCGGCAGAAAGGCTGGCCGCGAGCAGCACGGCGCACCGGTCGACGCTCAAGTCCGGCTCAAGCACGGCCAGGGAGCGGTATCGCTGGCCCGCCTCGTCGAGGTGCGCAAGCGCGAGCGGCAGATCCCCGGAGCGGAAGGCAACCAGCCCGCGGTTATGCCGGGCATAGGCCCTTTCCAGCTCCTGGCTGGTCGCAGCGAACAGGGATTCAGCGGCAGCGAGATCGGCATCCGCGCGGCCAGTGGCATTAATGGCGAGCTGAACCAGGCCGCATGCTGTGAGCGCCCGTGCCTCCCAGATCGTGTCGCCCGTCGCATGCAGAATGGCGACCGCCCGGCGCAGGTCCTCCAGCGCCTCCCGGTGCTGCCCTACGATCCGCAGCGCGTTGCCACGCCGGTGCAGGACGCGCCCGGTCATCGGGCCGTCCGCGATGGACACCGCTTCGTCAAGTGCGGCAAGCCCGGATGTGGTCCGGCCGGCCTTAGTCAGCGCCACTCCGAGTGCCGCCAGCACATCTGCCTGGCGGTCCTGCGAGCCGACCAGCCGGGCGAGGCGCAGGGCGGTCCGCAGCTCGCGGATCCCCGAACTCACGTCGCCGAAATCACGCAGCACCATGCCAACGACCTGGTGGGCGATGGAGGCGTCATACGGGTCCGGATCGATGGCGAGGATCGCGCGCGCCCTTGTCAGCGCTTCATCGGGCCGGGAGAGATGGAGCGGCAGCAGTTCGAGCACGTCGCCTGGTACGTGGGCGCCTGGCCGGGATTGCCTCGCCATGGGGCTGATGCTAGGGCCGGGCATTCGAGTCGTCTAATGCCACCCGGGGAGAGCGCCGTGCCGAGCGCTATGATCGGCATGCCCAGCTGGGCGGCCGAAACGTCCTTAATCTTGGGTAACCGGGCAAGAGGGAACAAATGACTTCATTACCCCCAAAACCGGAGAATCTCCCCACAAAAGCAGAGGTTCAGGCAGGATTCCTCGCAGACGCGTTTCGCGCGAAAGGCGTCGACGTCGGTGTCGGGCGCACCCCTGCAGGTGACCTCGATTTCCTCTACGAAGATCATGCGATTCTCGTTCGTGACGCATATGTCGAGCAGGTCAGGGGCATCGTCGGGCGTAGCCAAGACACCCACGAGCAAGACGACGGGTTCATCGACGGCGTCACCCTCCTTTCACTCGACGGGGCGGACATCACCGATGTCAGCGCGGCTATTGACGCAATCGACGGCAGACTCGGCGTCGGCGTCGCCACGCCGAACCATGTCCTGTCGATATGCCCGGTGGGCTCGTGCCCGGCGACCGAGCCGGCCGAAGTGGACCCTGGTGCGCTGCCCGATCCGGGGATCGGCGACGGCGGCGGCCAGGGCGTCTACATCTACATAGCCGATACCGGCCTGCTGGACAGCGCGCACGAGCATGCATGGCTGGCCGGCGTCACCGGGGAGCCGGATTCGCTCTTGCCGGCCGATTCCGCGGGCACGGTCGCGATCCCTGAATACGCGGGCCACGGTACTTTCGTGGCTGGCGTGGCGCGCTGCATGGCACCCGCGTCGACGGTGCATGTCGTCAGCGACCTCGACACCGCAGGCGCGCTGTCCGAGCACAAGATCGTCAAGCGGCTGGACGAGGCACTGGGCCTCGGCGCGGACATCATCTGCCTGCCGGCGGGCGGGAACAGCAGGAGGAATCTCCCGCCGCTGGGCTTCGAGGCGCTGTGGCGCCGGTACCGCCATCACAAGGGCACCGTGCTCGTCGCCGCCGCTGGCAACAACAGTTCCCGCCGGCCTTTCTGGCCGGCTGCGTTCCCGCAGGTCGTCGGGGTCGGCGCCATCGCGGCCAACCGGCGCGGCCGCGCGCATTTCAGCGACTTCGGGCCATGGGTGGACGTCTACGCGCCGGGCGAGGACCTGGTCAATGCCTATGCGACCGGCACCTACACCTGCCGCGAGCCACCGAACATAGGTGAGATACGGACCTTCCGTGGTATGGCCCGCTGGAGCGGCTCCTCCTTCGCGGCACCGCTGGTCGCCGGTTTGATCGCCGCGCGGATGTCCAGGACCGGCGAAAATGGCCGGCAGGCGGCAGACGCGCTGCTCGCGCTGGCGCGGGCACAGCCGCTGCCTGGCGTGGGGCCGGCGCTGTGGCCTGGCTAGACCGGAGACAGCCGGCGCGGCCAGGCCCGCCACGGCTACGATCACGCGTGCCGCTGCGGCCACTCCCACGGCGGCGGGCCCTGCTGATGGCGGGCCGGCGAAAAAGACTTGGCCGTGGCGGATACTGACGCCAGCGACCTTGTTGGCGCGGCGCTCGGCGGTGACGAGGCAAGCTGGGAGGCGCTTGTCCAGCGCTACAGCGGGCTTGTCTGGTCAGTCGCGCGCGGGTACCGCCTCGGCGCTGCGGACGCGGCGGACGTGTTCCAGACCACCTGGCTCCGGCTGACGGAGAACCTCAGCCGGATCAGCAATCCTGGTCAGGTCGGCGCATGGCTCGCCACCACGGCCCGGCACGAGGCGCTGAGAATCGCTCGCGGCGTAACCCGGATGGTCCCGGCCGACGAAGCGACCTTGGTCGCGCTCGGCCTTGTCGATGACTACTCGCCGGAACGGGCCGCACTCGACGCTGAACAGGCCAAGCTCGACGCGGACCGCGCGGCCCGCCTCTGGCACGCCTTCGGCGAGCTGTCGGCCCGCTGCCGGGCATTGCTGCGGGTTCTGATCTCGACGCCGCCGCCGAGCTACGCCGAGGTCGCGGCGGCACTGGACATTCCGGTCGGGAGCATCGGGCCGACCAGGGCGCGCTGTCTGCGGCGCCTGCTTGAGCGGCTGACGGGGAAGGTATCAGAAACCGCTTCTCGCACTCATGATGAAGACGAATGAGAGCGACAGGAGGCCGACCGTGCAGGGCGAGCACGACGATACCGAGCTAGAGGAAGAGCTCCGGCGGGCCGCCGCGCGCTTTGATCCGGTACCTGGCGAGCTGCTGCGGGCGGCGGCCAGCGTATTCACCTGGCGCACCATCGACGCCGAGCTGGCCGAGCTGGTTTTCGACTCCCTCGTCGATCACGACGAGGTGTCGCTCGTGCGCGGGCCGGCCGAACGGCGGCTGCTGTCCTTCCAGGCCGGCCAGCTGTCCATCGACCTGGAAGTCACGAGCACGGCATCAGGGCGCGGCCTGGTCGGGCAGCTTGTCCCGGCCCGGCAGGCGAGTGTCGAGATCCGGGCCGGAGACAGCGCGATCTTCGTCGAGGCTGATGAGCTTGGCCGGTTCCGCGCGGGACCGGTTCCGCCCGGCCCAATGAGCCTGCGCTGCAGCCCGGCGGCGGCCGAGCCAGGTCCCGCGGTCGTGACGGACTGGGTGCCGATCTGAACGATTGCCGCCTGGGTGCCGATCTGAACGATTGCCGCGCCTGGCGCGCCCTGGCCATCGGCCCCTGGCGGCGGCCGGCCTGACGGGCAGCGAGTTGACGCCGCCGCTGGTCTTACTGCGCAGCCTGCCCGGCCCGGCAGGCCCGGTCGAGCATCCGGTACCGGCCACCGTAGAACAGCAGCGGCTCGCCGCCGTTTCCGCCCATGTCGACGACCTTGCCCACGACGATCATGTGGTCACCGCCCGGATATACGGCGGTCATGGTGCAGCGCAGCCACGCCAGCGTCCCGTCCAGGATCGGCACTCCGGCATGCTCGGTATGCGCGCACGCGGTGAACTTCTCCCGCTCGGACTGCTTGCCCGCGAAGGTGCGGCTGACCTGCTCCTGGTCGCTGGCCAGGACGTTGACGGCGAACAGCCTGGACATCCTGGCCGCCGTGAGGGTGCGTGACCGCAGGTCGAACCCGATCATCACCAGCATCGGATCCAGGGACAGCGAGGCAACGGCGTTGGCGGTCATACCGGCCGGCCCGTCAGCGCCCGTGCTGGTGACCACCGTCACGCCAGTGGCGAAGGTCGCCATCAGCGACCGGAAGCTTGACTGATCCGCGGCAGCAGCGCAGTGGCTCATCCGGTCCCCGCCGCGCTGAGCTCAGTCCGCAGCACCGTGGCCAGCTCGGCGATGCCATCCCTGGCGGCGTCCAGCCATCTGGTGCACAGCAGGAAGCCGTGCACCATCTCCGCGCGCTGCCGCAACCGCACCGGCACGCCGCAGTCTGCTAGCCGCCGGGCGTAGGCGACCCCCTCGTCCCGTAGCACGTCGCGGCCGGCCACGAGCACATAGGCGGACGGGAGCCCGGTCAGGTCCATGGCCATCGCGGGCGCAGCCCGGCTGTCGGGTTCCTTCCCGCCCAGGTAGTGCGACCAGTAGGACTCCATCTCACTGCGGGAAAGGAACGGGTCGTCGGCATTTGCCGAGTACGAGGCAGTACGCATCGCCGGGTCGAGCGCCGGGTAGGCGAGGACCTGTAGCGCCAGGTCAGGGTCGGCCTGGTCACGCCCGATCAGCGCCACGGCAGCGGCAAGCGTCGCTCCGGCGCTGTCGCCAGCCACCGCGAGGCGCGATCCGTCGGCGCCAAGCTCGGCCGCATGCACGGCCACCCACCGGGTGGCTGCCAGGCAGTCATCAAGCCCGGCCGGGTAGGGGTGCTCGGGCGCGAGCCGGTAGTCCACGGCGACAAGCACGGCGCCCGACTGCCTCGCCAGCTCACGGCACAGGAAGTCGTGTGAGTCCAGGCCGCCGAGCACCCAGCCGCCCCCATGGAAAAACATCACGGCGGGCGGCGCCAGCGTCCCCGCGCCCGCGCCCGTGCCCGCGCCAGAGCCCGAGCCCACGCCAAAGCCGGCGCCAGAGCCCGCACCCACGCCAGAGCCAGAGCCAAAGCCCGCGCCCGAGCCCGCGCCAGAGCCAGAGCCCGCGCCAGAGCCAGAGCCAGAGCCGGAGCCGGAGCCCGAGCCCGAGCCCGAGCTGGAGCCGGAGCCCGAGCCCGAGCCCGAGCCCGAGCCCGAGCCCGAGCCCGAGCTGGAGCC
>DATGVY010000519.1:0-4608 GCA_035299845.1 Streptosporangiaceae bacterium | reverse complement strand
ACTCCCCGCCGCGGTCGCTGGTTCGGCGGCCTGCGCCGGGGCAGCCAGAGCCGCTAGTCGTCGCCGTAGAAATTGACGGCACTGTAGGCGCTGAGCTTCCACAGCTGATGGTCGCTGCGGATATTGCGGATGGTGCCCGAGCGCGCGCGCATGACGAGCGAGTGGGTGCTTGCCCCGCCGGACCGGTACCGCACCCCGGCGATGAGTTCCCCGTCGGTGATCCCGGTCGCCGCGAAGAACGCGTCATCGGAGGCAACCAGATCGTCGGTGGTGAGCACCCGGTCGAGATCGTGACCTGCGTCGATGGCGCGTTCACGCTCGGCATCGTCGCGGGGCGTGAGCTTGCCCTGGATGATGCCGCCCAGGCACTTGATCGCGCAGGCGGCGATGATGCCCTCGGGCGTGCCGCCAACGCCGAGCAGCAGGTCGATCCCGGTGCCCTCGCTTGCCGCCATGATCGCCCCGGCCACGTCCCCGTCCGTGATGAGCTTGATTCTGGCTCCCGCCGCGCGGACGTCGGCTATCAGGCCCGCGTGCCGGGGGCGGTCCAGGATGATCACCGTGACGTCGTGCGGCGAGCAGCGCTTGGCCCGCGCGATGGCCGCGATGTTGTCAGCCGCCGGAGCCTCGACGTCGACGACGTCAGCCCCGGCCGGGCCGGTCACGAGCTTGGACATGTAGAAGACGGCCGACGGGTCGTACATCGACCCGCGGGAGCTGACGGCTAGTACCGAGATCGCGTTCGGCATGCCGTTCGCGGCCAGCCGGGTGCCGTCGATCGGATCTACTGCCACGTCGCAGGCCGGTCCGCTGCCGTCGCCGACCTGCTCGCCGTTGTACAGCATCGGCGCGCGGTCCTTCTCGCCCTCGCCGATCACGACAACGCCCTTCATCGACACCGTGTTGATCAGCAGCCGCATCGCGTTCACCGCTGCGCCGTCGGCGCCGTTCTTGTCGCCCCGGCCCACCCAGCGCGCCGCGGCCATCGCCCCGGCCTCGGTGACCCTGGCCAGTTCCAGGGCCAGGTTCCGGTCCGGTGCATGCCGTCCGGGCTCGGGCGCGGTCTGGCCAGCCAGATCGGCATCATCCGGACTCCGGCCGGCCGGTACTGCGGCCAGGCCGGATCCGGCCGGTACTCCTGTGGCCTCACTGTCCGTCATGACGGATGTGCCCTCTCTCTCGGCCGTGATGCGATCCTATGCAGCCGACCGGCCGCGTAGCCTAGAGCCCAGCGTGGCGATGCGTAAGGAGCGCTGCTGAACCGGATGACGACAGATCAGGCACCGCCGGCCGCGCGGACATCGGAGCGCGGCGCGGCCACCCGGAGCGGGCTGCTGGCCGCGGCCCGCGAGGTATTCACCTCTGTCGGCTATGCGCAGGCTGGCGTCACCGACATCGTCACCCGGGCCGGTGCCAGTGTCGGCAGCCTGTATCACCACTTCTCCGGCAAGGCGGACCTCTACGCCACGCTGTTCGAGGAACTCCACCGGGAGCAGGTGGAGCGCACCAGGCTCGCCGTCCGGCGCGCCCGCGATGCGGGCATCAGCGATCCCCGGCAGCTCTTCCTGGCTGGCGCTCGCGGCTACCTGGACGGCTGCGTGGCGCAGCGCGAGCTTTCCGCGCTGTTCGTGCGCGGGGACGGTCCGCCTGGATTCGACCTGGTGCGGCGGGAAAGGCTGGTCGAGTGGTCGGGGCGGAACGCCGAGTTCTTCGCCCGCAGCGGCGAGCCGCTGGACGAGGCGGTCTCCATCGTGATGACCGGCGCGCTCATGCTGGCGGTCAGCGAGATCTCGCTCAGCGCGGATGCGGAACGTGCACGGCGGATCGCCGACGGCGTCGTTCAGGTCCTGGCCCGGATCGAGATTCCGTCGTTGTGACATGCGGCGCTGGGTAGCCTCCGTCCGTACTGGCGCTCAGAACGGTGCCGTCGGGTCGGCGGTGCCGTCGTTACGCCGTGCTATCGCGGTAGCCAGCCGGGCGCGGGCGCCATCTAGCCATTCCGCGCAGATGTCGGCGAGCCGCTCGCCTCGCTCCCAGAGTTCCAGTGACTGCTCCAGGGTCAGGCCGCCGGCCTCAAGTCGCTTGACTAGTTCCGTCAGCTGGTCGCGAGCCTGCTCGTACGGCAGCGGGGGCGGCTGGCTGAGCGCGGCATCGCCAGCGGCGGACCGGGCCGGTGCGGCCGGATCTGGAGCAGTCCGCTGCTGCCCCGCCGCAGTCCCAGCTGGGCGTTGCCTGTCGCCGCTTCCCGTCACAGTGCCACCCTAGCCGGGGCTCCGCACGGCCGTCGCGTAGTGGCCGACCTACTGCCTGTCATCGCCCGATCCTCCGCCCGTGCCGTTACCCGGCTCTGTGCCGTTGCCCGGCTCCGTGCCGTCGCCCGTGACCGGCCCGGTGCCGTTGCCCGGCTCTGTGCCGTTGCCCGTGTCCGGACCGGTGCCGGTGCCCTTGCCCGGCCCTGTGCCTGGGCGTGTGCCCTCGCCCGGCCATATGCCTTTGCCTGGGCGTGTGCCCGTGCCCGGCTCTGTGCCGTCGCCCGTGACCGGCCCGGTGCCGTTACCCGGCTCTGTGCCGTTGCCCGTGTCCGGACCTGCGCCTGGGCGTGTGCCCTCGCCCGGCCATATGCCTTTGCCCGTGCCCGGGCCTGTGCCTTTGCGTGTGCCCGTGCCCGTGCCTGGGCGTGTGCCCGTGCCCGGGCCTGTGCCCTTACCTGGCCCTGTGCCCTTACCTGGCCCTGTGCCCTTATCTGGCCCTGTGCCCTTATCTGGCCCTGTGCCCTGGCCCGGCTCTGTGCCCTGGCCCGGCTCTGTGCCCTGGCCTGGCTCTGTGCCCTGGGCTGGCCCTGTTCCTTTGCCCGGCCCTGTTCCTTTGCCCTGGCCCGGCCCTGTTCCTTTGCCCTGGCCCGCGCCTTGCCGCCGGCCAGGCGATTCGTGGCTGTGCGCTGTCGCGGTCAGCTGGCCTGCCGCAAGGCGGACGGTCAGCGTCTCGCCGTCAGTCACGTCGGCAGCGGCGCGCACAACTGTGCCATCACCATGCTGGACGATGGCGTAACCGCGGTGCAGCGTGGCGGCGGGCGAGAGGGCGACCAGCCTGGCGCGAGTATGGGCGACGTCATCACCAGCCCGGTCCAGCCTGGCGGAAAGGCATCGCCGTGCCCGCTGCGCCAGTCCGAGCACCTGCTCCTGGCGTCGCTCAATCTCTCGGACCGGAGCGGAGATGACCGGCCGGGACCGGATGTCCGTGAGCCAGGAGAGCTCCCGGTCCAGCCTGCCCGCCAGCCGGCGGCGCGCGCGGGCACGCAGCTGGGAGATGAGCTCAGTCTGCTCTGTCACGTCGGGAACGACCCGGCGGGCGGCGTCGGTCGGCGTCGACGCCCGGACATCAGCTACCTGATCCAGCAGCGGGACGTCCTGCTCATGGCCGATGGCACTGACAACGGGGGTCTGGCATGCCGCCACCGCCCGGATCAGCGCCTCGTCAGAGAATGGCAGCAGATCCTCTATCGATCCGCCGCCGCGCGCGATGATGATGACATCGACGGCGGAGTCCGCATCGAGCCGCCGGAGCGCCTCGGTGACCTCGCTGGCCGCGTACGGGCCCTGTACCGCTGCGTTCTCCACCCGGAACCTGACTGCCGGCCATCGCCGGGCGGCATTGCGCAGGACATCCCGCTCGGCAGCCGACTCCCGTCCGCAGATGAGCCCGACCGTGGCGGGCAGGAACGGCAGCGGCCGCTTCCTGGCCGCGGCGAAGAGCCCTTCGGCGGCCAGCGAGTGGCGGAGCCGTTCCAGCCGGGCAAGCAGCTCGCCGATCCCGACGGCGCGGATCTCGATGGCGGTAAGCGCGAAGGCGCCCCGGTTGATATTGAAGTCGGGCTTCGCCCAGACCACCACGCGGGCGCCTTCCCCCGGTGCGGGGTCGTTGGCGTCGAGCACGGCCCGCGGGCAGACCACCCGCACCGACACGGCGGCGACAGGATCGCGCAACGTGAGGAAGACCGCGCTACCGCGCCGGGTCAGCTCGGCGACCTGGCCTTCGACCCAGATCCGGCCAAGTCGGCCAATCCATTCGCCGACCAGCCGAAGCACCGTGCGAACCGGGACCGGCGACTCAGCGGAGCTCTCCAGAGGCATGACAGTCGGCGTCAGCTCGCCGCGCGGCGCCGTCAGGCCTCGCCGGCCTCGATCTTGGCAATCCGGCGCTCGAACATGGCCACTACCGGGGCCCTGGCCGCATGGCCGTTCTCGTAGTCGACGAGGACACGCAGCTGAGCCGGGTCGAGAGCGCGCATGCGAGCCCGGAGCGACGCGATCGAGAGCTCGTCATAGTGCGGGACCGGCAGGTCACCGGCCGTCGGCGCAGCTTCCCCCGGTCCAGCCGCTGCGGCACGGGCGGCCGCAGGCGCGTCGGCGGCAGCGGCCTGAGTCACCGGACCGGCCGCAGCGGCCGGTGCGGCCTTCGTCGCTGAACGGGCGGGGGCGGCCTTGGATGTTGAACGGGCGGGAGCCGCTTGAGTTGCCGAACGGGCGGGAGCCGCTTGAGTTGCTGAACGGGCGGGAGCCGCTTGAGTTGCTGAACGGGCAGGGGCCGCTTGAGTTGCTGAACGGGCAG
>DATGVY010000518.1:0-2273 GCA_035299845.1 Streptosporangiaceae bacterium | reverse complement strand
GACCGGGCGATCAAGGCTGGCGATCACCCAAATGGTCACGCTGCGTCATCGATTGTGTTAACACGGCGCACCCGTACGGCTCGATCTATACGCCGGTGATTGGTATATGACTTGTGCTCACTGCCACACCGAATAGATGTTCTGCTGCGCTGGCCGGTGAACTCGCGCGCATCGCTGCCGCTGGCATCGTCCCTGTCGATGGTGGCTGCGCCAAGTGACGTCAGCCGCGCCCCTTATAAGCCTGCGGCTCCATCAGGGCGGCGCAAATCTCGGATCGGCCAGGCCCTGTTCGACGTTCTGATCCGGTAGCGGTGTTCCAGCAGCCGGCGAAGCTCCGCCAGGTCGGGGCGCGCGCTCTTCCGCGCGGGCGTCACTCAGCTGATCACGATATCGGCGCTGCTGCGCTGGCATGCCGCTGCCTACTGAATGTGCTGCCAGATCTGCTCGATCCGCTCGGCCGCCTGCCGCACCTGTGCAGCCATCTGCTCTACCTGCGCGGCGATCTGCCGCATCTGCTGCTGGAGCGCGGCCAGCTCGCTGACCTGCCTGGCGGTCTCGGGACCGGTCCGCATGTACTCTGCCACCATGCACCCATCCTGCACCGCACCGGGCAGTCGCGCGAGCGTTTGGCAAGACGGTACCGCCGGATCGGGATTTCTCCTCGCAGCGCCGTCTCCGTTGCTCGCCAGCAGCGTCCGGGGGCATATCCGTTCCCCGCACCGCCATGGCGACGGTGGACGACCCTGCTCCCGCGGTTCGGCCCAGTTCCGACGGGATCAGGGCATGGCGGCGTTCTGACGCGCACCTGCCACCAGCCGCCGTGGCCACCAACGTCATCGCGGCCCGGACCTGCCGGCAGCCGCCGCCAGCGTGTTCTCCCGTGCCCTGGCCAAAGCCCGCCGGGCCGGTACCGGGCTGCCGGGACGTCGCCGACGCGCTATGGGAAGCACTGAACCTGGCGCCCTATCACGCGTTGGCCCGTGCGGTCCCGGCTCCAGATCACCGGGAGATTCAGGTCGCCTAGCACGGCCAGCCCAGGTACCGCCGACGTTGCATGCCGCCCGCCTCAGCGGTCCCGGCGTCAGCCGCTGGCCGCAGTACCCGCAGGGCCTGACGACCCGCAAGACGGCATTGCTCCGGCATCGGCAGCCGTTGATCCGGCTGGAGACCGGCTGCAGGCCCACATCGATCCTCAATTTGCCCGCCGCCAGCTCGCTGCTCAGGCCCCGGCAGCCGGCGAAGGCGCGCCCCGGAGCGATAGAGCTGATCAGGTCAGCGCGGCATCGTTGAGCTCCAGGTGCCAGACATCGGCGTCGCGGCGATGCGGAGAGAAGTCGCTGCAAGCGGCCGGCCTGGATCCGGTGGACGACGCCGGTTGCCTGATCGATGAGGCCGCTGCCACGTTCAAGGGACTGTGCCGGCAGTGCCTTCCCGGAGGCCCTGACCGCGCGGGCAGGCTCACGGCTCGGCCGCTGCTTGACGGCAAACCTGTCGACGTCGCTCGAGGCGGACGATGCCGAGATCGTCTGGGCAGAGGACGTCGGGGCCGGCTGGCGCGGGCCGGCCTGGACGTCATGATCAGACGAGGTCGAACCGGTCGAGGTTCATCACCTTGGCCCACGCCGCGACGAAGTCGGTCACGAACTTCTCCTTCGCGTCGTCGCTCGCGTAGACCTCCGCCAGAGCGCGCAGCTCGGAGTTCGACCCGAACACGAGGTCGACACGGCTGCCGGTCCACCTGACCGCGCCGGTGGCGGAGTCACGACCCTCGAACGTGGTCGCGTCCTCGGACGTCGGCTTCCACGTCGTGCCCATGTCCAGGAGATTGACGAAGAAGTCGTTGGTCAAGGACCCGGGGGTCGTGGTGAAGACGCCGAGCGGCGACTGCTGGTAGTTCGTGCCGAGGGCGCGGAGCCCCCCGACGAGCACCGTCATCTCCGGGGCGCTCAGGTTCAGCAGGTTCGCCTTGTCGACCAGCAGGTACTCGGCCGGCAGCCGGTTGCCCTTCCCGAGGTAGTTGCGGAACCCGTCGGCGGCCGGCTCGAGCACGGCGAACGAGTCCACGTCGGTCTGATCCGGCGACGCGTCGGTGCGGCCCGGTGCGAAGGGGACCTCGACGTCGAAGCCGGCGTCGCTGGCGGCCTGCTCGACACCCGCACAGCCGGCGAGCACGATCAGGTCGGCGAGCGAGAGCTTCTTGCCGCCGGCCTGGGCGGCGTTGAACGAATCCCGGATCCCCTCCAGCGTGCGCAGCACCGTCGACAGCTCGTCGG
>DATGVY010000517.1:0-5599 GCA_035299845.1 Streptosporangiaceae bacterium | reverse complement strand
CGGCGCACCAAGAACAACCCGGTGCTGGTCGGTGAGCCCGGCGTGGGGAAGACCGCTGTCGTTGAGGGACTGGCCCAGAAGATCGTCAAGGGCGAGGTCCCCGAGACCCTGAAGGACAAGCAGCTCTACACCCTGGACCTGGGCGCGCTGGTGGCCGGCTCCAGGTACCGGGGCGACTTCGAAGAGCGGCTGAAGAAGGTGCTCAAGGAGATCAGGACGCGCGGGGACATCATCTTGTTCATCGACGAGCTGCACACGCTGGTCGGGGCGGGCGCTGCCGAGGGAGCGATCGACGCCGCCTCGATCCTGAAGCCGATGCTGGCCCGCGGCGAGTTGCAGACGATCGGCGCGACCACGCTGGATGAGTACCGCAAGCACCTGGAGAAGGACGCCGCGCTTGAGCGCAGGTTCCAGCCGATCCAGGTGGCCGAGCCGACCATCTCGCACACCATCGAGATCCTCAAGGGCCTGCGGGACCGCTACGAGGCCCATCACCGCGTGTCGATCACCGACGATGCCCTCGTCGCGGCCGCTCAGCTCGCCGACCGGTATATCAGCGACCGGTTCCTGCCGGACAAGGCGATCGACCTGATCGACGAGGCGGGCTCGCGGATGCGCATCCGGCGCATGACCGCGCCGCCCGACCTGCGCGAGTACGACGAGAAGATCGCTGACGTGCGGCGGGATAAGGAGTCGGCCATCGATTCGCAGGACTTCGAGAAGGCCGCTCAGCTCCGCGACACCGAGAAGCAGCTGATCGCGAAGAAGGACGCCAGGGAGAAGGAGTGGAAGGCCGGCGACATGGACCTCCCGGCCGAGGTGAACGAGGAGCTGATCGCCGAGGTCCTGGCGACCGCGACCGGCATCCCGGTCTTCAAGCTCACCGAGGAGGAATCCCAGCGCCTGCTGCGGATGGAGGACGAGCTGCACAAGCGCGTGATCGGCCAGAACACCGCGATCAAGTCGCTGTCCCAGGCCATCAGGCGGACCAGGGCCGGCCTGAAGGACCCGAAACGGCCCGGCGGCTCGTTCATCTTCGCCGGCCCGTCCGGTGTCGGCAAGACAGAACTGTCCAAGACGCTGGCCGAGTTCCTGTTCGGCGATGAGGACTCGCTGATCCAGCTCGACATGAGCGAGTACATGGAGAAGCACACGGTGTCCCGGCTGTTCGGCTCCCCGCCCGGGTATGTCGGCTACGAGGAGGGCGGCCAGCTGACCGAGAAGGTCCGCCGCAAGCCGTTCTCCGTGGTGCTGTTCGACGAGATCGAGAAGGCCCATCCGGACATCTTCAACTCGCTGCTGCAGATCCTTGAGGACGGGCGCCTCACCGACGCGCAGGGCCGGGTGGTCGACTTCAAGAACACCGTCATCATCATGACCACCAACCTGGGCACCAGGGACATCTCCAAGGGCGTCTCGGTCGGATTCGCCGCGGCTACGGAGTCGAAGGGCTCCTATGACCGGATGAAGAACAAGGTGACCGAGGAGCTGAAGCAGCACTTCAGGCCGGAGTTCCTGAACCGGGTGGACGACACGATCGTCTTCCACCAGCTGACCCAGGAAGAAATCGTCACGATCGTCGACCTGATGATCGCCAAGGTCGACGAGCGGCTGAAGGACCGCGACATGGGCCTGGAGCTGCGTCCGGCGGCCAAGACGCTGCTGTCCCAGCGCGGTTACGATCCGGTTCTCGGCGCGCGGCCGCTGCGCCGCACGATCCAGCGGGAGATCGAGGACAACCTGTCGGAGAAGATCCTCTTCGGCGAGCTGAAGGCGGGCCAGATCGTGATGGTCGACGTCGAGGGCACCGGACCGGACGCGCTGTTCACCTTCAAGGGCGTGGCCAAGCCCGAGGCCGTACCGGACGCCCCGCCCGCAGCGATCAAGAGCAAGGCGGCCGCAGCCGGCACCGATAGCACTGCGTAGCAGCGAATAACACCGCGCAGCGGCGAATAACACCGGACCGCGCCCAGCGGTACACGCAAGCCGGCCGGCACCCTCTGGGTGCCGGCCGGCGCGCGACTAACCTCGATTCCCGGTGCGGTAATTCAGTTGAGGTTGGGGCGCTGTTGGAGCTGACCAGGGCGAACGTCATCAGATCGCCATCATGACCACAAGCCGACCGTAACGCCGCAGCCGGCGGGTAGCCGGAGTATGGCCAAGAAGCCCCAGGTCACGGTCGTGGCCTGCCGCGGATAGTCCGAATTCCACTTCAGTGATCTTCATAAGGTGCGTTCAGCCAGACTCGTTGAAGTCGGACCATCTGCCCTGGTCAGCGATACCGAAGGCGCTGGAGGCGAGGTCTGATCCGCTTGCCGGGAATCGAGGCTAACCGGGCAGCACGAACCGGCCGTCCGGCAGCGGTTCCGCCAGGCCGTCGGCCACCAGCCCGTCGAGGGCCCGGGCCCGCTGCTGATGATCGGGCCAGGCCGCCGCCAGGTCCGCTGCCCGGACCGGGCCGCCGGCGTTGCGGAGCACGACGAGCAGGCGGCCTCGGCACTGCCGGTCGCTGCCCTCGTAGCGCGGCGCGGCTCGCGGCCTGGAGCCCGCCGGGCTCCCCGCCTGCCGCCAGGCACAGTCCGGCCGGACCGGGCAGCTGGGGCATCGCGGGCGCGCGGTGGTGCAGACCAGCGCGCCGAGTTCCATGACGGCAACCGACCAGCGCGCGGCATCCCGGCCCTCGGCCGGCAACAGCGACTCGGCGAGCCTTGTCTCGGCTGCCGAAGTGCTGCGGGACGGGAACTCCCGGCCTCCTACCAGGCGGGCAAGCACTCGGCGCACGTTCGTGTCGAGGACGGCGTGCCGCTGCGCGAAGGCGAAGCTGGCCACCGCCGCGGCGGTGTAGGACCCGACACCGGGCAGGCCGGCCAGGGCGTCAGCGGAGGCCGGGACCTGGCCTGCGTGCTGCTGGGTGATGATCCGCGCGGCCGTGTGCAACCGGAGGGCCCGGCGGGGGTAACCTAGCCGGCCCCATTGCCGCACCGCCTCGCCCGGAGCGCACTGGGCCAGTGACCGTGGTGTTGGCCAGCGCGCCAGCCACGCCTCGTAGGCGGGCAGCACCCGGGCCACCGGAGTCTGCTGGAGCATGATCTCACTGACCAGGACTGCCCAGGGCGAGGCACCGGGCTGCCGCCACGGAAGGTCCCGGGCATGCTCGGCATACCAGCTCAGCACCGGCGCCAGGTACCCGTTCCTCATGACGGGCCGATCCTGACACAGCCGCCGGGCCCGCGGTAACCCCGGACCGGGCACTGCCCTGGCCAGGGTGCTGAGTTGCCAGCCCCCTGGCATGCGGCGGGACGGCTGCGTACGGCCGGTAATGGTCTTCACGGGTCGCCCTGATAACGGTTAATCCGGGCTCTCTTCGCATCCCCGGCATGGCTGCGACCTGCGGTCATGCGCTGCCAAGGGCCGGCGGGTCGGCTGTGGGGGCCAGTCGTGCTCTTGCATACTCAGGTCATGGGGGATAACACGTTCCGTTACCAAGAGGGAGAGAGGCCGGCCTCGACCTACTGGCGGCGGCGATTCTTTGCGCTGGCCGGCGGACTGGCCGGTTTCGCGCTGCTGGCCTGGTCAGTATCGGGGGCAATCGGCGGGGTGAGCGTGATCAGCCCGGCGGCCAACGTGGTCACCGGCCATCAGCATCGCCCGGCCGGCGGCGGCGCCCGGCCAGCGGGGCCCGCGCCGGCCAAGGTATCGCAGCATTCCGCGACGCCCTCGCCGCAGCCATCCGGGTCGGTCAGCCAGCACCACGCCAGCCCGCGCCCGGCCAGCAAGGCCACCAGGCCAGCTCGGCGGAAGGGGCCTGCCCGGCCGAAGCGACCCGCTGCACCCGGCGGGTCGGCCAGGCCAGCCCCGCGACGCCATGGCAGCACGCACCGCAGCCCGCGAGCCTGTGCCCGGAGCAGCATCGTGATCAGCCTGTTCGCCAGTCAGGTCAGCTACCCGGCGCACAAGCGGCCCGTGTTCGACGTGGACGTGGTCTCCACGGGGGGCAAGACCTGTACTTTCAACGTGGGCGCCGCGTCCCTGGCGCTGGTGATCAAGGCGGGCAGTGTCCGGGTCTGGAGTTCGGCCGACTGTCTCCAGGGCCGGAAGTCGCTGCTCACCGACCTGGTCAAAGGGGTGCCCACGATGCTGTCCTTTGGGTGGGATCGCAGGACGTCATCGCCTGGCTGCAAGCTCGCGTCGTCCGCGGTACCGGCCGGGATCTACTCGGCGACCGCGGTGAGCGGGAAGATCATCAGCAACAGGGAGATATTCCGTATCCGGTGAGCAGTTGCCGGGCTCTGGGTCGCTTATGCGTACCGCTCCAGGATCGATGACTCCGCCAGCCGGGAAAGCCCCTCGCGGATGCTCCGAGCTTGTGACTCGCCGATACCGGTTACCTGCTGCAGATCCTCGATGGTGGCAGCGAGCAACTTCTGCAGGCCTTCGAAATGCTCGACGAGGCGCTCGACCGTGAGCCGTGGCAGCCGCGGGACCTTGGCGAGCAGGCGGTAGCCGTGCGGGCTCACCGGATGGTCAAGCGCGTCGGGCTGGCCGAATCCGAGCGTGACGGCCACCTTCGCGACGTCCAGCAGATCGTCGGGGGACAGCCGGCCAAGATCCGTCAGCATCGCGTCCATCGCGAGCTGGCGGCCGTCGGCGGCGGCAGGCACGTAGTCAAGGACCAGCAGCTCACGCTCGGCGCCGGCGCCGGCCACCAGCTCGTCGAGCTGGAGTGCGAGCAGCCTGCCGCCCGTGCCCAGCTCCACCATGTAGCCCTCGATCTCGCTCGCGATGCGCCGGACCATCTCCAGGCGCTGCGCGATCGCCGTGACGTCCCGGACGGTGGCGAGATCCTCGATCTCCAGCGCCGATAGCGCTCCAGATACCTCGTCAAGCCGGAGCCGGTATCTCTCTAGCGTCCCCAGTGCCTGGTTGGCATGCGACAAGATGGCGACGGAATCCTCAAGCACGTGCCTGGTGCCGTCGATATACAGCCCGATGGTCCGCATCGACTTGCTCACGGCGACAACCGGATACCCCGTCTGCCGCGCTACCCGCTCGGCGGTCCGGTGCCGGGTGCCGGCCTCATCCGTCGGCAGGGCCGGATCCGGCATGAGATGCACCGCGGCCCGCACGATGTTGGCCGCCGCGCAGTCCAGGACGATAGCGCCATCCATTTTCGCGAGCTCGCGCAGGCGGGTGGCTGAGAACGGGACAGTCAGCTCGAATCCGCCCGAGCAGAGATCCCGGACAACCTGGTCGTAGCCGAGTACGATCAGCGCGCCCGTGTTGCCGCGCAGAATCCGCTCCAGGCCCTCTCGCAGGGCGGTTCCTGGCGCAAGTGCCGTGAGGGCGGCGCGGCGGCGCTCGTCTCGGCCCTTGCTCGCTGCAGGCACGGAAACCCCCAGAAAAGGGACTACTGAGAACCGTCAGTCTATCGGCGACAGGCGGGCAGCGCCCGGCGCTTGTCTCGCTGCGGCATCCCGGCCGAGCCTCGCTGCGGGGCTGCCTGCCGATGGCTGCCTGCCCGGGAAGGGCCCAGCAGGGCGCCGCGACGGGTTACCCGGTCCAGGCCCGCGGGTTACCCGGTCCAGGGCCGCGGGTTACC
>DATGVY010000516.1:0-8877 GCA_035299845.1 Streptosporangiaceae bacterium | reverse complement strand
ACACCGGTCCGCACGCCGCCGAGGTGAAGGGAATCAACTTCCTGGAAGGAAACTCCAACCTGGGAGACGCCCCCGAGCTTCAGGGCTTGTCATCGCCGTAGGAAGCCGCCAGCCAGCGGCCTGGATCAGCCGCTTGAATGGGCTGGTGGGGGGCGGATGCCGACATGGCGTCCGCCCCCGCGCGGTACACCCCTCCGCCCCGCGCTATTCACCCTTCGATCGGCCGCGCCCACGCTGCCGCCGTACGATGCGCAACGTCGCCGCGGGAGCTTGGCACGGCTGGCCGGTTCAGCCGACGACCTTCGTCCAGCGGCGGCGGGCTGTCATCAGGCGATGCCCTGTGCGCCAAGGAACAGCCGTCCGATGTCCTCCCAGCTGGCAACGACGGAGGCCGGCTTGGATACGCGCAACGTCCCGCCGACCATGACGTGCACCCAGTCGGCGACCGCGACTGCCTCGACCGCTCGCTGCTCGATCAGGAGCACCGCGACGCCTTCGCCGGCCAGGGCCCGCACACAGTCCTGCAGGACCACGCGGGCCATCTCCGTGGACAGGCTGGCGGTAGGCTCATCCAGCAGCAATACGGCGGGCCGCGTCATGATCGCCCGGCCCAGGGCCAGGATCTTCCGCTCCCCTCCGCTCAATCGGCTGGCGGGCCGCGTCGAAAGGGTTCGAAGCATCGGGAAGAGGTCCATGACCTCTGCCACCCGCAGCTGCGCTTCGGCGGCCTTCAGGGTGTAACCGCCGACCTCGAGATTCTCACGCACGGTCAATGTCGGGAACACGTCTTGCAGCTGGGGAACCCATCCGAGTCCGAGTCTCACCAGGCGATCGGCCCGGACGCCCGTGATGTCGGCCTCGTTCAGCCGTACCCGGCCCGCCAGCAGCTCAGCGTCACCAGTGACACAGCGGACTAGCGTGCTCTTGCCCGCGCCGTTCGGACCGATAATGCAGGCAATCTCGCCCCTCTTCAGCTCGAGCGAGACATCTTTTACCACCGCGTGGCCCGCGTATCCGCCGCAGATGCCGTCCAGCGAGAGGAGTGTGCCTCGGCCGGCGCTGCTATCCGGCAAGGTAGGCTCTCCGCACCTGCTCGCTATCGCGAATCTCTGCCATCTTCCCTTCGAGCAGCACGGTGCCTCTTGCCATCACGATCACCGAGCCGCAGATCCGCTCGACCACATCAAGCTCGTGTTCGATCATCAGGATCGTCATGCCGCGGGCGGCTAGCTGGGCAAGAAGGCGTTCAATCTTGAGCCCCACGGCCCGATTGACGCCCGCCATAGGCTCATCGAGCAGCAGCAGCCTGGGCTGGGCCATGAGCGCCCTGCCGATCTCCACCAGCCTCCGCTGGCCGCCACTGAGCTCCGCTGCGTACCGGTCTTCATCCTGGCTGAGCCCGAGGCTATCGAGCAGCGCCCTGCCCCGGCGGGCGACCCGCTGCTCCTCGTGGCGCCATGAGCGCCTGCGGCAGAGGGCCCCGACTATGGTCTCGCCACGGCCAGGCCTCGCCCCGAGCATGAGATTCTCCAGGACGGTCAGCCGCGGGAACACGCTGGCAGTCTGAAAGGTACGAAGCACACCCTGCTGAGCGACCCGGTACGGCGGCAAGCCGGTCGTCTCGGCACCGGCGATGCGGATGGTTCCCCCGTCGGGGCGGATCGAGCCTGCGATCATCCCAAGCACGGTGGACTTACCCGCGCCATTCGGCCCGATGATCCCGGTCAGCGAGCCCTGCTGGACCTCGAAGGATACCGATTCGACGGCGCGCACGCCGCCGTAGGACCGTCGAAGGTCCCGCAGCAAGAGCAGGGGCTCGGACACGCTCCATCCTTCCTAATCTGTCACGCGACCTCTTCGAGCAGGCCAGCGTGAGGGTCCTCCCGCAGGCCGGGCATCATCCGGAAGCGCCGCCTGCGCTCCGGGATCAGCCCTTGCGGGCGGAACCAGATGAAGGCCAGGGTGACAACGCCCGTGATGATCCACTCGACCGAAGCCAGGACCGTCGGGTCACTGCCGATGGGCAGGTACTGCACCGCCTGCTGCACACCGACAGCCACCACGGCCGCGCCCAGTGCCACGCCCCACAGCGAGCCGCGGCCGCCCACGATCACGGCCGTGAAGAATACGAACGTCTCCGGATACTCCCAGCCGTTCGGCGCCCAGGCCGTGACAAACTCTGCCAGCAGCGCGCCGCTTAGCGCCGCAAAGGCTCCACCGAGAATGAACACCTGCATTCGCGCCCGTCGTGCACTGCGCCCCAGCGCCTCAACGGCTTGCTCATTCTCACGTACGCCACGCAGCATGCGCCCGTAGGGCGAGTACTCCAGGCGCCAGCACACGAACCCGACACCCGCACAGAGCAGCCCGCACAGGCCAGCGAAGAACCACGAGTAGCGGGCGGGTGCAAGATTCAGGACTCCGGCCAGCGGCCGCGGAATGAGCGACAGGCCAGCCGGACCGTTCACCAGCCCGATCTCGGAGTTCGCGATGAGTGTCGCGACCACGGATACCACTAGCATTATCATCGCCTGGTAGTCCGCCCGCAACCGCCGCAGGCCCACCCAGCCGATCACGGCAGCGAGCGCCGCGCCAACCAGCATTGCCCCCACAAGCGGAATCGGAAACGGCAGGTCGTAGCCTCCCACGTAGCGCTGGAATCCGCCGCTCGTCGATGCCGGTCCCAGGGAGAACAGCGCGACGGCGTACGCGCCGGCGGCCTGGAAGACGACAAAGGCGAAGTTCAGCACCCCGGTCACACCGAACTGCAGATCCAGGCCCCAGCACGCGATCGCGTTCACGAAGAAGTACACGACCAGGGTCGAGACGTACAGCTGGGTTGCCGCGCTCACCCTGTTGCCTCGCTGCCGAGGGCATGCTCCCCGCCGAGGGCATGCTCCCCGCCGAGTCCGGCGAGCCTCATCCCACCACTTCCTTCTCGGTGGCAATCTCCGCGAAAATTCCCTTCGGCCGCACCAGCAAGATGGCCGCGAGCAGGCCGAACGCGACGACATCCTTGAGCTCCGGATTCCAGTATGCGGCGGCTACCTCGCTCGTCACCCCGACCAGAAAGGCTCCAGCCATAGCGCCGTAAGGTGAACCGATCCCGCCGACAACTGCGGCCGCGATGACGACGATGAGGAATCCGGACCCAGAGGTGGCGGAAAAGGTCGTCGTGTCAATGAAAAGCAGCACGCCAGCAACGCCGCCGAGCAGCCCCGACGTGACCCAGGCGATGTTGGCGACGCGGCGGGTTGGGATCCCGCACGCCCGGGCCAGGCTGACGTTTGACGCCAGCGCCCGCATCGATTTCCCCATTCGCGTGTAGCGAAGGAGCCAATGAATGGTCCCCATGGCAGCCAGCGCCAGGACAATCGTCGCGATCTGTTCCGGGGTGAGCACGAAGTCCGCGAAGCGCACTGCCTGGGAGCTGCCGACCACGTAGGAGAAGAAGCCGGGCCCGACGATTGCCTGAGTCGTTCGATCGATGATCAGCGCAGTGGCGATCGTGACGATCACCATGCCAAACAGGTTTGTCCCGTGACGAATGAACGGGCCATAGAGCAGGGAGTTCAGGCCGAGTGACAGCAGCCCGCCTGCGCCTGCCGCGATCACGACGCAGATCCAGATGTTGATGCCGTGAGAGTTCAGCGCATAGGCGACGAAGCCGCAGGTCGTCATCACGCTGCCGAAGGCCAGATTGAGCACGTTGCTGACACTGAATTGCAGGGTGAAACCAACCGCCGCGATCGCGAGAATCGCCGCGGTTACGCAGCCGAATCCAATTGCAGAGATCAGGGTCGACATGCCTGGTCCGCTAGCCGCCGGTCAGGCGACAGCACGTCGGTCCACCACGACCGGTCACCGGGATGCGGCCACAACCTCGGCCGCGGTGAGGACGTTGACAACGCGCCAGCTGCCCGAGACCGTACGCTGCTCCATGGCAAACCCCTGTCCCGAGTTATGCCATTGGTTGAATACGGTCGGGCCAACCGCGCCGATGTACTGGATTCGTTTCCCGGCCTGGAGCGCGGCCTTTCCTGCGGCGAATGTGTGCACGATGGTGGCGGCGGCCGATGGCGAGGTAATCTTGGAAATAAACGAATTGTAAGTCGCGGGCGAAGTGCTATGCGCGGCGATCATCGCGAGCGCCATGATGACAATCGAATCGTAGTCGGCGACGGAATAGAGGTCAGCGTCCCATTGCGCTGGCCCGGGAACCACCGACTTTGATGCCAGGAGCGCCGCCGTATAGGCGCGGTATGCGAGGGTCGTAGCAGGGGCATACGCGACGACGGCGGTGTCCTTCGCGCGCAGGGTAGCGGACCCGACGGCACCCGACATCGCCTTGATCCAGTTCGGTTCCTGCGAGACCGGGTCGGTGATCAGCCCGGGGAGCGTGCCTAGTTGAGCGACCTCGGCGAAGTAGGTGGCGCTCGTCTGCGGGTCCGCCTCGCTGATGATTGCCTGTGGCCTGGCGCCGCCGATGCGCTGCGCCTCGGACCGGTACGATGGCTGACCGACGGCCAGGCTCTGGCTGGCGGCAAGGCTCAGGCCCAGCGCATGCACCCCGGCGATGGCGGTCGGTGCCGACCCCTGGGCTGCTGCGTCGTTGCCGAAGACCGTCGCCACCCTGGTATAGCCGAGCTTCTTGGCTGCGGCGGCCATCGCGTAGCCCTGAGCGCCGTCCGGTGACAGGATCCGCCAGAAGTAGTGGTAACGGGCATGATCAAAGGAATCCTGGCCGGTGGTCGAGAAGATCGGAATGCGCGCCTGCTCGAACAGAGGCACTACCGCGGTCGCGTCGTCTGATCCTCCGCCGAGTACCCCGACCAGGCTGGGGCTGGCGGCGATAAGCCGGTTTGCTGCCGGGACGGCATCGGCAGGGTCGCCCTTCGCGTCGACCGGCACGCAGCTGATCTTGTGGCCGAGCACCCCGCCTGCGGCGTTGATGACGCGAGCGGCCGGGAAGCATCCGGCCGAGGCCTCAGGACCGTAGGCTGCATTCGGGCCGGAGTAATCGTGGAAGATCGCGAACTCGAGCGTGCTTGCGCTCCCCTGCTGACTGCCCGATGAACTGCAGGCGCTCGCCGCCAGCACCAGCGCGGTCGCAACGAAAACGGCATTTATCCTGGTCATCTCCGTCACTCCTTCCTCCGGAGCCCGGCCGCATGCTCCCCGCGCCGCCGGTCAACCGGGCAGCGTGAACGCGTTGCGCGCAGAGTCTCATCCGCATCGTCTCATCCGCATCGCGACGGGCCGGGGCGATGCCGAGCAGGATGCCGAGCAGGGAGAGCCGGGGCGCCGGTCTTGCTGGACTCCGCAAGCATGTACTGGAGCGATCTGGGGGCACGGTTGTTGAGGTTGACTTCGAGGTCCACGCGCCCGGCTTCGGGCGTTCGACGCTGCTGCATCACGGTGTCGGCACGAGATTGCCGGGCGGTAGCCGACCGGCCCTACCGGCCAGATTCAAGCATGTCAACCGCCAAGTGTCAACTGATGACTGAAGACTTCACCGTCGCCGCAGGCCCTTCACCGTCGCCGCAGGCCCCTCACCGTCGCCGCAGGCCATGCTGGCCTCGTCCTGTTTCCATCCGCGGATATCAGTTCACCCGGAGGGGAACTTCGGGCTAGCCGATGTCGCGGCGGCGCAGGCCCGCCAGCCCGAGCGCGGCCAGCGCCACCGCGATGACGCTCAGCCAGGCCAGCGGGGCGGCGGTTACCGTGCCGCCGGGCAATTTCGGCACATGGGTGAACGGCGAGATGTCCAGCACCCAGTGCGACAGCTGCAGCGTGGCGCCGAGGAACAGCATCAGCACGACTATGCCCAGGACGGTCCAGCCGCCGGCCACGCTTGCCTTCGGCGCAAGCCCGAACAGCGCCACAGCTATCCCGGCCAGCACGAGCGCGGCGGGTGCCTGAGCCAGCCCGGCGCCGACCAGCCTGGCTACCTCGCCACCGCCGCCACCGGACCGCAGCGCGTACCCGATGCCCGTGCCCAGGCCGGTGGCGGCCAGGATCAGGACCGTGCCGCCCGCTGCGATCAGCAGGTGACTGAGTCCCCAGCTGACCCGCCCGGTGCCGGTGGCCAGCACCGGATCCGCGCGCGCCGCCGTCTCCTCGGAGCGAAGCCGCAGCACGGCTGAGACGGCGTAGCCGGCGGCGATGAGCCCGGTGAAGCTCATGATCGCTGCGAGGTAGGCATTGGTGAACGCAGCCTGGCCGCCCAGCTTGAGCATTATCTTCCTGATCTCGCGACTGCCAAGCAGGCCGCCGATTCCCTTGGCGGCCTCCCCGACGATAGCGCCGTATACCAGCCCTCCGGTGACCCAGCCGATCAGGATGCCGCGCTGCAGCCGCCAGGCGAGCGCCAGCGGGCTGCGCAGCGACGCGGCGGCCCGGGCCGGCCCGGGCCGCTGCGGTAGCAGGCCCGCGTCGTAGTCACGGCGAGCGGCCAGCACGCCGGCAACCAGGCCCAGGGCCGCGGTGGTCACCAGCGGTAGCGCCAGAATCCACCAGCGGATGGCGCCGAACGACCGGATCAGCTCTGCCCAGCCGACTGGCGACAGCCAGGTCAGCCACCCCGGGCCGTGCGCGCCAGCCGAATCCCCTACGGCCCGCAGTAGGTAGATCACGCCGAGGACGCCGATCGCGACCCCCCTGGCCGAACGCGCCGTATTCGCGATCTGGGCCGTGACCGCGGCGACCGCGGTAAACACGAGCCCGCAGCCGGCGATGGCCAGCGCCAGGGAGATGGCACCCGCGGCCGGCAGCCCGAGTGCGATAAGGCCGGCCGAAATCAGCAGCGCGAGCAGCACGTTCGCGCTCAGGGCGACCAGCAGGCCGGCGGTCAGCGCCGCGTGCCTTCCCACCGCTGCCGAACCCACCAGCTCTAGCCGGCCGGTCTCCTCATCGGCCCTGGTGTGCCTGACCACGATGAAGACGCTCATCAGCCCGGCGCCCAGGGCGGCAAACCCGCCGTACCGCCAGGCGGTCAGCGACCCGATCGAGCTGCCGTACAGCGGCCCGTAGAGCGAGAGCAGAGCAGGGTTGTGACCCGCTGTCACAGCGAACTCCGCCCGTGCCGTGGCCGTCGGGTACAGCTTCTTGAAGCTGTACGCGGTGCTGGCGACCAGCGCGGTGAGCACGTAGACCCAGACTGGCAGCATCAGGCGGTCGCGGCGGGCCGCCAGCTTGGCCAGTGCGCCGGTGCCAGCCAGCGTGCTCATGCCGGAACTCCGTCCTGATCATTGGCCGGCCCGGGGATCGGCCCGGCGCCCGCGTAGTGCCGCAGGAACAGCTCCTCGAGCGTCGGCGGCTGGCTGGTCAGGCTGCGGACCCCGGCGGCGGTGAGCTGCCGGAGCAGCCCGTCCAGCTTGTCGGTGTCCACCTCGCACCGGACCCGGCTGCCCTCGACGTCGAGATTGTGCAGGCCGGGAAGCCGGTCCAGCCCGTCGGGCGGGCCGGCCAGCTCGGCGGAGATCGAGGTCCTGGTGAGATGGCGCAGCCCGGCCAGGGTGCCGGACTCCACGGTCCGGCCGGACCTGATGATGGTCACCCGGTCGCAGAGGGCCTCCACCTCGGACAGGATGTGGCTGGAGAGCAGGACGGTGCGCCCGCGCTGCCGTTCCTCCTCGACGCACGCGCGGAACACCGCCTCCATCAGCGGATCGAGGCCAGCGGTCGGCTCGTCGAGCAGGAGCAGTTCGACATCGGAGGCGAGGGCCGAGATCACCGCAACCTTCTGCCGGTTGCCCTTGGAGTAGGCGCGCGCCTTCTTCGCCGGATCCAGGTCGAAGCGCTCGATCAGGCTGTCTCTGCGCTTGGCGTCCATCCCGCCGCGCAGCCGGCCGAGCAGGTCGATCACCTCGCCGCCGGACAGGTTCGGCCAGAGCGTGACATCGCCAGGCACGTAGGCAAGCCTGCGGTGCAGCGCGGTGGCCTCGCTCCAGGGATCGCCGCCGAGCAGCCTGGCGGTGCCGCCGTCGGCGCGCAGCAGCCCGAGCAGGATCCTGATTGTCGTTGTCTTGCCCGACCCGTTGGGGCCGAGGAAGCCGTGCACCTCGCCCGTTGCCACGCTCAGGTCCAGCGCGTCGAGCGCCACCGTCTTGCCGTAGGACTTGCGCAGGCCGGAGACTGCGATTGCATCAGTCATGATTTGAAGATTACACTGTTTTCATTAATTCTTGAAAGTTGCAAATAATGAACCTGAGAGAACCAGGGAGCGATCCGCCGATGGCCGAGATGGTGGCTGCAGAGCGTGACGATGATGCGGCGAGCCGTTTCACCGAGCGCTTCGCCGCCGTCCTGACCGAGGCCGGTATCCCGCGGATGCCCGCCCGGGTGTTCGCCGCGCTGCTGGCCGCGGACTCCGGCCGGCTCACCGCCGCTGAGCTCGCCGGGCAGCTGCAGGCAAGCCCGGCCGCCGTGTCCGGCGGAGTCCGCTACCTCATCGGCGTGGGGATGGTTCGCAGGGAGGGGAGACCCGGCTCCCGCCGCCACCACTACCAGGTGCCCGACAACGTCTGGGACGAGGTCATCCGGATCCGCGACCGGCTGATGGCCCGGTGGACGGCGGTGCTGCGGGACGGCATCGAACTCCTCGGCGCGGATACGCCGGCCGGGGCCAGGCTGGCCGACTCGGTGCGGTATTTCGAGTTCGTCAGCGCCGAGTTGCCGCACGTCCTCGCCCGGTGGCAGGAGCACAAGGCGGCGCTCGACGACGCTGACCGGGGCGGAGCTGACGGTGGCGGAGCCGACCGGGGCGGAGCAGACCGCGGCGCGCCACTTCCGTGATCCGGTTAGAATCGGCGTCGCCGATGGCGCCGGAACATGCGAGACCCTGCGACCCCGGGCCTGGCGTTGCCCGGCACGTGC
>DATGVY010000515.1:0-1854 GCA_035299845.1 Streptosporangiaceae bacterium | reverse complement strand
CAGATCATCGGCAGGCTGAGGCGGGGCCAGGCGATCCTCGGGATGCTCAACCCGCTGGCCGACCCCGGGCTGGCCGCCCTCTTCGCCGCCAACGGGGTGACCGCGATCAGCCTGGACGGCCTGCCGCGCACGCTGCCCCGGGCACAGGCCATGGACGCCCTGACCTCCCAGGCCAACGTGGCCGGCTACAAGGCGGCACTGGTGGGCGCGGCCACGTTCGGCCGGTTCTTCCCGTTGCTCATCACCGCGGCGGGCACCGCCCGGCCCGCGAAGGTGCTCATCCTGGGCACCGGCGTGGCCGGCCTGCAGGCCATCGGCACCGCGCGCAGGCTCGGCGCGGTCGTATCGGCCTACGACGTGCGGCCGCAGACCAAGGCCGAGGTGGAGTCGCTGGGCGCGACGTTCGTCGAGCTGACCTCGGTTCCCGCGGCGGCGGGTGAGGGTGGTTACGCGCGCGCGCTGACCGACGAGGAACGGCTGGCCCAGCAGGCGGAACTGACCGGCCACATCGCCCGCAGCGACGTGATCATCACCACCGCGCAGGTGCCGGGGCGCAAGCCGCCGCTGCTCATCACGCACGACGCCATCAAGGCCATGACCGCGGGGTCGGTCGTGGTGGACATGGCGGCGGGCCCGCTCGGCGGTAACGTGGCAGGCTCCGTGGCGGACCAGACGGTGGTGACCGAGAACGGGGTGACCCTGATCGGCGCGGGGAACCTGCCGGCCACGGTGCCGGGCGCGGCATCGGCCGCGTTCGCCCGGAACGTCAGTTCGCTGCTGCTGCACATGGTGGCCGACGGCGCGCTCGCCATCGATCCCTCCGACGACATCCAGGCCGGAGTGGTCATCACCCACGGGGGAGAAGTTATCCATCCCGCCACCGCAGCCCTACTCGCCGATGACCAGACGCACTCCGCTGGAGGTACCGCCCAGTGACGACGGAACTGCTCACTGACATAACGATCTTCGTGCTCAGTCTCCTCGTCGGCTTCGAGGTCATCAGCAAGGTTCCCGCCACCCTGCACACCCCGCTGATGTCCGCGGCCAACTCGATCCACGGGATCGTGCTGGTGGGCGCCATGCTCATCGCCGTCACCGCGGGCAACGCACTGGGCTACATCCTGGCCTTCGTGGCCGCCGCCTTCGCCGCGATGAACGTGGTCGGCGGGTATGTGGTCACCGGCCGGATGCTCAAGATGTTCCGCCGCGCACGCACCCCGGTCTCCCCCGGCAGCCCGCCGGCCGGCGTGACGGGCGGCCCGGGAGCACCAGGGGGACAGGTCCCGGGCGGCCCTGGGGAGACATCATGAGCGCCATCGACTGGATTACCCAGCTGCTCTACATCGCCGCGGCGACCTGCTTCGTGCTGGGGTTGCACCTGATGAACTCCCCCGCCACGGCGCGGCGCGGCAACCAGGTGTCCACCGCGGGCATGGCCATCGCCGTGCTGACGACCCTGGTCCTGGTCATCCACGCGGGCACGGTCAGTGTCACGGGGTGGATCGTCATGATCGCGGGCGCTCTCCTCGGTGGCGGGGCTGGGCTTTATGCGGCGCGCACGGTCCAGATGACCGCCATGCCGCAGCTGGTCAGCATCTTCAACGCGGTCGGCGGCGGCGCCGCGGCCCTCGTCGCGATCAACGACTACGTCAAGGCGGCGGGCGCCTCGGCGGGCGTGGCCGAATCGACAACGGTCGCGACCATCCTCGACGTGCTCATCGGCGCCGTGACGTTCTCCGGGTCGATCATCGCGGCCGGCAAGCTGCAGGGATTCATCCCCGGGCAGCCGATCATCTTCAAGGGCGGCCGCCTGCTCAACGTGGCGCTCGCCGTCGTGGCGATCGGTACGGCCGC
>DATGVY010000514.1:0-2356 GCA_035299845.1 Streptosporangiaceae bacterium | reverse complement strand
AAGCTGCTGCACGCCTTCGCCGAGGCCACGGTCCCGCGGGTGACGCTGGTGACCCGCAAGGCCTACGGCGGCGCCTACATCGCGATGAACTCCCGCGCGCTCGGCGCGACCCGCGTGTTCGCCTGGCCGCAGGCCGAGGTCGCGGTCATGGGCGCGGTCGCCGCGGTCCGCATCCTGCACCGCCGCACGCTCGCATCGGTGCCGCCCGAGAAACTCCACGAGGCCGAGACTCAGCTGGCCGCCGAGCACGAGGCGACGGTAGGCGGCCTGCAGCGCGCCGTGGACCTCGGGGTCATCGACGCGATCATCGAGCCCAGCCAGACGCGCCGCGAGCTGGCCCGGGCGCTGGCCGAGGCGCCGCAGCTGAAGGGCAGGCACGCCAACATCCCGCTGTGACGGCGCTCGGCTGGCGGCCGTACGGACCGTGCTGCTACCGGCACGATGGAGCATGGGTGCGGCTCTTCTGGAGTGAGTGGGGTCAGGCGGCGAGGGCGTAGGCGTGGCTGTGGTTGCGTTCGTGTTCGCGGTGGAGGTGGTAGGTCCAGTAGGCGTCGAAGTCGCCGTTGGCGTGCAGGGCGCGGAGCTGGAGGATGGCTTCGGCGGTGGGGATGGCCCAGCGGGCTCCGGTGATGTCCATGCGGTCTTTGACCAGGTGGCGGCAGGTGCCCTCGATGACGCCGCTGGAGATGGGCCAGCCGTTGGCGAGGGCGGCGGGGTAGTCCAGCCAGGGGGCCTTGGCGTCGAGGTAGCCGGCGGTTTTCTCCGCGGCCTTGCGCCGGGTCTTGCCCAGGCCGCTGGCGGCGGCGCGGAGGGCGGCGGCGACGTCGCGGGCGCGGCCGTCCAGGATCTCGGCGGCGCGGGCGCGGACCCACGGGCCCGCCTCGGGGCTGGCCTCGGGGAAGAAGGACCAGGCGGCGTCCCACAGGTATTCGGTGACGTGGAAGAAGTCACAGATGATGGTGACGGTGATGTTCCGGGCGGCGGCCTCGGCGCGGATCCGGCGGATCTGGTGGAGGTTGCCGTCGGCCAGCGCGATCCAGGTCCGGGCGCGGGCGGGGTCGCGGCGGTCGGCCTCGGCGAACACGGCGGCGACGACGGCGGCGGCGTCGTCGGCGACGCTGGCGGTGACCCACTTGCCGGCCGCTTTCGGGCCGGGCGGGCGGGGGCCGGGGCCCAGGATGCCGTCCGCGGTGCGGGGCACGGGGGTGATGTCGAAGACGGCGCCGGTCTCGGCGATCCGCCGGCGGTTGCGGACCTCGCCGCGAGACAGCCGCCCGTCCTGCTTCGGTCCTGGCCTCTTGCGGGCCTTGCGGGCAGTCCCCGGGCGCATCTGGGAGGGCAGCACCACGATCCCCTTGCCATCACACGACAGCGCCAGCACGTCGCCGGGCCCGGCGGCCGGCACCGGCCGGCTGGCGTAAAAGCCCGCGAAGTCGGCCGCGGCCTGCCGGGCCAGCTCCTGGCACTGCCGCTTGCCCAGCCTGCACCCGGTCCGGCAGGCCACCTCCGCGCGCGCCTGCTCAAACGAGCCGCGCGCGGCCCCCGACGCGATCATCTTGCCCAGCCCGTGCGAGTGCTTGCCCCGGGGCAGGCCCAGCTCCGCGTCCGCCGGGTGCACGTTGCCCGCGCCGGGCGCCCGGTAGGCGATCCGGGACACCATGACCTCCCCGAACACGGTGGCCAGCAGCCGGCCGTGCCCGGCCTCAGCCCGCGTCCGGGCGATCCCGTCCGGACCGGTCACCACCTTGCAGCGCTGCTCGCGGGCCGCCCGCAGGTCCAGGTGATCCTGCAGCAGCCGCCGCTGCAGCTCCCGGCCCCGCGCCGCCAGCTCCTCCTCCAGCGCCGCATGCCCCAGCCCGGCCGCCTCCAGGCCATCCAGCCATCCCTCGATCTGCGCGAACGCCTCCCGCGACCGCGCGAACGCCTCCTCCGGCGCGTACCCTGGCATCGGGCTCCTCCTGTCGTCTAGGTCCTCGAATAACCAGGAACGTAACGGGACGGAGCCCTCTTAATCCATAGCCTCACTCCAAAAGAGCCGCACCCATGGAGCATTGAGCCGGCCATAGCCGGCACGATGGAGCATAGAGTCGGCCGCATCTAGCCCGCGGCCCGCTGGCACGGTGCCACGCGACCGGGCGAACGTGAGCTGTCACCCCACTAGTACCTTCCCGGCGCAGAAGAGGAGATGCCGGTTGCCGGCGCCATGCCGTACGACGAGCCGCTCGGGCTGGGGGACGGGTTCGGGCTCGGCGGCGCGCTCGTAGCCGTCGGCGGAGCTGTCGTGGTCGGCGGAGCCGTCGTAGCCGGCGGGGCCGTGGTCGCGGGCGCCGGCGGGGCCGGCGGGGCCGGCGGGGCC
>DATGVY010000513.1:0-5429 GCA_035299845.1 Streptosporangiaceae bacterium | reverse complement strand
CTCGGGCTGACTGGGCTCGCTCGGGCTGACTGTGGTCGCCGCTGTCGGCGTCGTTCCCGGCGCTGCGGAATTCGCGAAGGACCCGATGACCCCGGCTCGCGGCAGCGGCTCTGGCTGCCGGGTGCCTGATGGCGTGGCGGCTCTGCTGCCAGCCCGCGATGAGCAGCGAATAGGTATTTGTCGACAAGTCGGTTTAACGATTCTGGCCAGGCGCGGACTCCCGCGGCGGGCCGGGGAGTCGGCCGGGCCGCCGTCGGCGTGACGGGACGGAACAGGACGGGTCCGGCGGCTTCAGCGCGACCGGCGCGGCCAGCTTACGGGCACAATCGGGCCGCATTTCGGCAGCGCGGCACGCGGGGCGTAGGATCACCCGTCGGGGCCGATCGGGGACGACAGGCATAGGAGCACGCTTGGGCTGGTGTGACCGGGTGGCCCGCAGCGTCGCGCGCGGTGCCGCCCTGCTCGCCGCTGTGCCGCTGCTCGCGGGCTGCGGCCTGCTCGGCGGCCCGAAGGCGCTCCGGCAGGAGGCGCAGCAGGTAATGACGGTCACCAGCCCGGTCTTCGGCCAGGGCGTCATCCCCCGCCAGTACACCTGCCATGGCCGCGGCGAGAGCCCGCCTATTTACTGGTCCGGCGCGCCGCCGGGAACGAAGGCACTCGCGCTTGTCGTCGATGACGCCGACGCTCCCATCACGCCGTACATTTACTGGATCGTGCTGGATATCCCCGCCGCGACAACGGATATTCAGGCAGGCCAGCTGCCGCCCGGCGCACGCCAGGCCGACAATAGCCGCGGCTTCGCTGGTTATGACGCGCCATGCCCGATTCAGGAGAATCATCAGTACCGCTTCACCATTTACGCATTGAGCTCGCCGACATGCCGCCCGCATGCTCCGCCCAGCTGCCCGACCAGCGCAAAGGCGGCGTGGACCGCGATAGCCCAGAGTGCAATCGCACGGGGCAGGCTTACGGCAACGGCGAAACCGCTCTCAAGCCGCTCAAAGACCAAGGAGTAATCGATTCGCTACGGAAGGTAGCGACGTCGGTCAAAACTTCTCGAAGTGCGTGACACGGGCCATAGGGTCCGACACAATCGCTGTTCAAGTGACCAGCCTCGTATTCCGTTCAGGGCGCAAGCAACTACAGGGGAAGGCCCGCGTCGATGGCCGCGCGTGCCTAGCCTGCGCCGCTCTTGAGGTCATGGCTAGCTGGATGGTGCGATGACTCCGCTCGTGATCGGACTGGGAATCGTTGTCGTCGTCATTCTCATCGCCGTCGCGGTAGGCCTGCGATACGTGCGAAATGATGAACGTGCCGACTTCGCGGAAGCGTCGGCGGACCGCGGCAGGGCTAGGGGCAGCCAAGTCCCAGGCTCGAGCCGCGAAGGGCAGCGGCCCCGGCTGGAGCAGCCGGCCGGTCGCCTCGAGGGCCGGACGAGATCGAGCGGCCACGACGACCGGCCTGAGCGCCATGGCCATCGCGATTTCGGCGATGCGGGCCGCGGCCAGGAAGACCGGCGGCCGGTCGGAAGCGCTCACGCGGTCCGCGGCCATGGTGATCATGGCGATGAGCCGGAGTTCCGCACGGCGCAGCGCCAGGACGCCCGGTCGCAGGCGCGGGGCCGGCCGGGACGCGGCAGGCGGGACGATGATGGCGACTGGCCGAGCACCGAGTATGACAAGCTCTCCGATGCGGATTACTGGAAAGAAGTAGCCTCCGACAGGCCGCTTGTCACTACCGCGCGTGCCGCGCAGCCGGCCCAGGACTCCCGCCCTGCGGCGCAGGGGCAGGACAGGGATGCCGCGACTCAGGCCATGCAACTGTCCCGGCGCGGGCAGGGGTTCCAGCGCGGCCACGAACATCAGCACGATGCCGTGCCGCTGCCGGCCCGCAGCATTCCGCAGCCGGCCGTGGCCGGGCGCGGCACCGAGTTCCTGTCAGCGCCCGCAGCCGCGCGCGGGCCGGATCCGGTCCGCCCGGATCGGATCCGGCCGGAGCTAGGCAGGCCTGACGCGGGCAGGCCGGATCCGGTCCGCCCGGTGCCGCGCGGTGCCGAGAGCATTCCGCGCGGGCAGCGGCCCGTGGTTCCGATGCCGGCCGACGATGATCCCCTGACCAGCCCGTCGTTCCCCAAGATCGTTACCTCGGACAGCAGGTCGTACCACAGCGGCAGGCCATCCGGCCCGGCGGCGAGCCTGGCTGACCAGGCTGCCTACGGCGCGCCGGTGACGCAGTCGGGCGGCTATGGCCAGGGCAGTCCGCGGCCGGCTGACGGGCGGGGAGCCAACGGGTATAGCCATGCTTCCGCCGACATCAGCTCGGCCACCACGGCCCCGCGTTCTTACCAGCCGGACGGCCAGCCCGCGATCGGCAACTACGGGCCGGGAAGCTATCCTCCGCCCGCTCGTGCTGCCAGCGCTGGTGCTGGCATTCCTGCTGGCCCGCCCCAGCCGACTCGGGCTCCGGTGCCGAGCCCGCTGCCTGCTGCCGCGTCGGCAGCCGGGAATCCGTATGGCAGCTACGTCAGCTCTGACCTGCCTGGTTACGCGGAAAGCCCAGCGTCCGCCTACTCGCAGGGGCAACAGGGAAGTGGATACCCGGCTTATCCGGTCGGCCAGGAGAATGGCCACGGGAGCCTGGGCTACCGGTATGGCCCGGTCATGGGCGATTCCGCATCGCCACTCGGCAGCCGGGCAGCCAGCTGGTATCCCGAAGTGACCGGGGCAATGGCGCCGGCTGCCGCTCAGGGAGGCCCGGCCCAGTTCCGCGGCCCCGGTGCTCACGACGGTGCCGGGATGCCCGGCCGGGCCGACGGGAACGAGCACCGCAGCCCATCCGGATACCCGCCCGGCCCGTATCCGGACGGACGCCATGACGTGCCAGGATATCCAGCGGGCGGATATGGTGGCGGGCCGGAGACGGCAGGATATCTGGCGTCAGGAAGACATTCAGGCGGGCGGCAGGAACCCGCTGGCTATCTCCCGCCTGAGCTCTACGGCCAGGAAGGTTACGGCGGGCAGCAGCGCCGCTGAGCGGGCGCCGGGAGCGCAAGCGCGGCGGAGTGCCGGCCAGCGGCACTCCGGCAGGCTGCGCGCCCGCTTGACAAGAGGGCACCGTGATCGCTCACAATGTGCCGACCGAGGCAAGGCGGGGAAAGATGCAGGACGGCACTCGCGACCACGCACGTACGTACCATTTACACCGGCTTGCGACAGCGCTGGACACCGAGGGCTTCCAGGCGACAGTGAAGACGACGTACCCGGCGGCACTGCACGTGTTCATGCCCGGGGCGACGATGCTGGCCGAGAGTATCCACTGCACAGCGGGAACTGACCACAGCGGTCGTCTCCGCTGGTATTACCGGTGGTCCTGGGGTGAGCTGCTGCACGATACCGACGATCCTTCTGGGGCAGCCGCGAAGGTCGCCGAGGTCCTGGCTGCCCGGTAGTCCGCTGGCTGCCCGGTAGTCCCCCGGCCGCCGGCTGTCCGGCAGTGCACTGGCGGCTGGTCCCTGCGATCCGCCGCCAGGAATGACGAGGTTGCAGCGGCGATTCGGGGCCCTGCGGCGCCGGCCTAACGTCCGCTGGGTCGGCCCGAAGCCCTTCGACGCCCTGCCCGGGTATCTCCGGCTGATTGACGTCGGTATCGTGCCCTACACCGGCAGCGCGTTCAATCGCAGCAGCTTCCCGCTCAAGACACTGGAGTACCTGGCGGCTGGCAGGGCCGTCGTCGCCACCGACCTGCCCGCCATCCGGTGGCTGGCAACTGACCTGGTCTGCATTGCCGCCGGCCCGGCGTCCTTCGCCGATCAGGTTGACCGCCTGCTGGCCCAGCCGAGGACTCCGGCCGTGCTGGCGTGCCGCCAGGCCTTCGCGGCGCGGCACAGCTGGGCGCTGCGGGCAGCCGAGATTCATGCGGGCATCGCCGGCCTGTCACCCGCATGCGGACTTCGGGCGCCTGCGGCTGAATAGCGCGCGGGCAGGCTGCGAGAGGCCCGGCAACGGCACCGCGCTCATCCTGTGGTGCTGGTGAAACACCAGCTGGCCGAACTGCCATAGGTCGGGGGCGCATGCCTTACGGATCAGGCAGTTGTCGCCGGCCAGGGTAGTGACCGTGGAACCGGGCGCTCGCTCTCGGGTGAGCACTGTGTAGCAGGATGAGCGCATGCTTGTCGTTCATGTTCATGCACGCGTCCGGTCCGGCCGGGTCGAGGATTTCCTGGCCGCCACGCTGGTCAATGCGCGGGCATCGCTGGGTGAGCCCGGCGTGCTGCGTTTCGACGTTATCCAGGATCAGCACGACCCGGCGCACGTGGTCCTTGGGGAGGTCTACCGCGATGCTGATGCTTCGGCTGCGCACAAGCTGACGGCGCACTATGCGGCCTGGCGAGATGCGGTAGCGGAGATGATGGCGGAGCCGCGGGCGTCTGTCAGGTACAGCGCGGTGTTCCCGGCCGGGGCCGGCGGCTGGGCGAGCGACCCGCCATGACGACGACGACCTTCGAGTTCGCCACCGCCGGCCGCATCATGGCCGGGATCGGCCGGGCGGCGGAACTGCCGGGCGTGCTCGCCGGGCTCGGGTCCCGCGTGCTGGTGTGCACGGGCGCGAGCCCAGCGCGCCACGCCGGGCTATTGGCCGGGCTGGGGTTGCCCGCTGCGGTGTTCACGGTGGCCGGAGAGCCCACGGTCGAGCTGGCCCGGGCGGGCGTCGCCGCCGCGCGCGAGCATGGCGCCGACGTTGTCGCCGCGATCGGCGGCGGCAGCGTCATCGACGCCGGAAAGACCGTCGCCATGCTGCTGGCAAACGGCGGCGACCCGCTCGACTACCTGGAGGTCATCGGGTCCGGGCGGAAGATCACCCAGCCTGCCGTGCCCTGCGTCGCGGTGCCTACCACTGCTGGCACCGGGGCGGAGGTAACCGCCAACGCCGTGCTCGCCTCGCCAGCGCACCGGGTCAAGGCGAGCCTGCGCAGCACGCTGATGATCCCCCGGGTCGCGCTGCTCGATCCTGCGCTCAGCGCATCCTGCCCGCCGCCGGTCACTGCCGCCAGTGGCCTGGACGCGCTGACCCAGTGCCTGGAGCCGTTCGTCTGCGTCCGGGCGAACCCGCTGACCGACGGCCTGGCGCGCGAGGGGCTGCGCCGCGCGGCGGCGGGCTTGCGCGCCGCCTATGCCGACGGCAGGGATCTCGGGGCACGAGCCGACATGACCATGTGCAGCTTGCTGGGCGGGATTGCCCTGGCCAACGCGAAGCTGGGTGCCGTGCACGGTCTGGCTGGCGTGATCGGCGGGACCGCGGATGTGCCGCACGGCATGGCCTGCGCTGCGCTACTGGCACCAGTCATGGAAGCAAATGTCCGCGCGCTGCAGGCCGGGCAGCCTAGCCACCCCGCTCTTGACCGGTACGCCGAAGTGGCCCAGTTGCTGATG
>DATGVY010000512.1:0-3247 GCA_035299845.1 Streptosporangiaceae bacterium | reverse complement strand
GCGGTGCTTGAAAGCCTCGACAATGGCAAGCCGATCAGGGAGTCGCGGGATGTCGACGTCCCGCTCGCCGCGGCGCATTTCTTCTACTACGCGGGCTGGGCCGACAAGCTGGAGTATGCGGGCCTCGGCCGGTCGCCCGGGCCGCTCGGCGTGGCCGGCCAGGTGATCCCGTGGAACTTCCCGCTGCTGATGGCCGCCTGGAAACTCGAGCCCGCGCTGGCGACCGGCAACACCTGCGTGCTCAAGCCGGCCGAGACCACCCCGCTGACCGCGCTGCTGCTTGCCGAGGTGTGCCAGCAGGCAGGCTTGCCGCCCGGCGTGGTGAACGTCCTGACCGGCGCCGGCGAAACCGGCGCGTCGCTCGTCAGCCACCCCGGGGTCGACAAGATCGCGTTCACCGGCTCCACCGAGGTCGGCAAGGAGATCAGCCGCACCGTGGCCGGCAACGGCAAGAAGCTCACGCTCGAGCTCGGCGGCAAGGCGGCCAACGTCGTCTTCGACGACGCGCCGGTCGACCAGGCGGTCGAGGGGATCGTAAACGGCATCTTCTTCAACCAGGGCCACGTGTGCTGCGCGGGCTCCCGGCTGCTCGTCCAGGAGTCGGTGGCCGACATCGTGGTCGAACGGCTCAGGGACCGGCTCGCGACCCTGCGCCTCGGCGATCCGCTCGACAAGAACACCGATATCGGCGCGATCAACTCCCGCGAGCAGCTCGACAAGATCAGCGCGCTGGCCGCGGCAGGCGAGGCGGAGGGGGCACAGCGCTGGTCGCCGCCGTGCCGGCTGCCCGACAGGGGCTTCTGGTTCCCGCCGACGATCTTTACCGGCGTCAGCCAGTCCTACCGGATCGCCCGCGAGGAGATCTTCGGGCCGGTGCTTTCCGTGCTGACGTTCCGAACGCCGGAGGAAGCGGTGGCGAAGGCGAACAACACGCCGTACGGGCTGTCGGCCGGAGTCTGGACCGAGAAGGGCAGCCGGATCCTCTGGATGGCGCAGCGCCTCCGCGCCGGGGTGGTCTGGGCCAACACCTACAACAGGTTCGACCCGGCCAGCCCGTTCGGCGGCTACCGCGAGTCCGGTTTCGGCCGGGAGGGCGGCCGGCAAGGCCTGGCCGGGTACCTCGATGCCTGACCGGAACGGGGCGAGGCGGCCCGCCACGGCCAATGAGCCCGCCGTGGCGAAGTCGGCCGGCGCGAAGGGCACCCGGCGGGCCACGGCGGAGGCGGCCAGTCCGGCCGGGCAGCCCGGCAGCGCGCAGCACGTCCCGGCGAAGTCGGCCGGTGCGAAGGGCACCCGGCGAGCTACGGCGGAGGCGGCGAGCGCGGCCGGGCCGCCCGGCAGCGCGCGGCACGTCCCGGCGAAGTCGGCCGGCGCCAAGGGCACCCGGCGGGCCACGGCGGAGGCGGCGGACAGTCCGGTCGTGCGGCCCGGCAGCGCGCAGCACGGCCCGGCGAAGTCGGCCGGCGCGAAGGGCACCCGGCGGGCCACGGCCGAGGCGGCGAGCGCGGGCGCGCGGCCCGGCGGCGTGCAGTCTGGCAGCGCGCCGCCGGAGCGGCTCGGCGTCAGGAAGACCTACAAGCTGTTCATCGGCGGGGCGTTCCCCCGGTCGGAGTCCGGCCGGTCCTATCCGGTGACCGGCGCCGACGGGGGGTTGCTGGCCCATGCCGCCCGGGCCTCGCGTAAGGATGCCAGGGACGCGGTGACGGCGGCACGGGCCGCGTTCGGGAAGTGGTCGGGCGTAACCGCCTATAACCGGGGCCAGGTCCTCTACCGGGTCGCCGAGCTACTCGAAGGTCGCGCTGGGCAGTTCGCCGATGCCTCCGTTACTGCTGAAGGTCTTCCCGCTGCCACCGCGCGGCAGGAGGTAGCCGACGCGATCGACCGCTGGGTCTGGTACGCGGGCTGGCCGGACAAGATCGCCCAGGTGGCGGGCGGCGCGAACGCGGTCGCCGGGCCGTACTTCAACTTCAGCGTGCCGGAACCCACCGGCGTGGTCGCGATCATCGCCCCGGGCCGGCCTAGCCTGCTCGGGCTGGTCAGCGTCCTGGCGCCGGTGATCGCGACCGGCAACACGGCCGTCGTGGTGGCCAGCGAGGCGCATCCGCTGCCATCGGTCACGCTCGCCGAGGTGCTGGCGACATCCGATGTCCCCGGCGGGGTGGTCAACATCCTCACCGGCTTCGCGGCGGAGCTCGCGCCGGTGCTGGCCGGCCACCTGGATGTCAACGCGATCGACCTGACCGGAGTGGCCGCGGCCGCCCGTGGCGAGCTTGAGCGGCTCGCGGCGGGCAACGTCAAGCGGGTGTTCGCGGCGGATGAGGACTGGGCCGCGCCTGCCAGCCCGCGCCGGATGCTGGCGTTCCTGGAAACCAAGACGGTCTGGCACCCGGTCGGCATCTAGCGGATCGGCCGGCTACGCCGTGGGTAAGACAGACGCGGCGCCAGCTGCCCGCCCCGGCCGGCCCAGCCGACCTGGTCACTCGCCAGCAGGCCAGGTTCACCGCGGAGGGAGCCCGCGGACGCGGAGATCCTGCCTGAGCCGTTGCGCCGAGGTGAACCGCATGGCGATGAAGCCCAGCTTCCTGGCCGCCTCGACATTGGCGGCCGAGTCGTCAACGAACACCGTTGCCTCCGGCTCAAGCCCGTGCCGCCGGAGCAGGATCTCGAAGATCCGCCGGTCCGGTTTGGCTACGCCCTCGATGCCGGAGATCACGTGGCCATCGAACCAGTCCATGAAGGGAAAGCGAGTCTGCCGGATCGCGAACGCATCCGGCTCCATGTTGCTCAGGGCATAGCAGGTGATGCCGGCGGCCGTCAGCTCACCCAGCAGCGCGACCGTCGCATCGAGCTGGCCAGCGGCCATCTCCTCGCCGCGGTCGGCCCAGGCCATGATCATTTCCTCATAGCCGGGGTGCAGCGCCGCGAGGCGGCGGCAGGATTCGGTGATGTCCGCGCCGAGGTCATGCGCGCGGTGCCAGTCACTGGTGCAGATCCGGGCCAGGAAGTCCTCCATCTCGGCGGGGTCGGCGAAAAGCTGCCGGTACAGGTAGCGCGGATCCCAGTCGATCAGCACCCCGCCAAGATCGAACACGACAGCGTCAACCTGCTGGCCCGGCATGCGTCAGACGCTAACATCCAGCGTGCGGCGTGCCGGGCTCGGTGCCCGTCGCCACGGGATGCTGGCTGGTGAGGCGAAGGCCGGCCGGCCGGGGCTGGCTCCAGGCCGGCCGGCCAGCGGGGGCTGGCT
>DATGVY010000511.1:0-6412 GCA_035299845.1 Streptosporangiaceae bacterium | reverse complement strand
GAGGGCCAACCGCCGCGGTCGTATCCTTGCCTACAACTGCGAATGAGGGCATCGTGCTTGCGGAATCCGGCCAGGCCGGGCAGCATCGGCTGCGCCGCCGCAGGATCGTGCTGATCAGCGTCGTCGGGCTGGCGGTCGCCGCCTCGGTCGGCGGTCTGCTCTTCGCGACGACCATCAAGTCACCCGCCGAACTGGCCGCGCAGACCGCTCCGCCGCCGCTGACCCAGCTGACCACGCCGGTGACCCGCCAGGTGATCACCAGCACGGTGCTGGCCCAGGGGGTCGTCAAGGCCCCCCCTGAGGTGTCGCAGCTGGCGGGGGCGAACAGCGGCGGGTCGGCCGGCGAGCTGCCGGTCGTGACGAAGATCTTCCTTAGGCGCGGCAGCAGGGTCGAGCCCGGCAACGTCATCGTGGAGGTCGCCGGGCGGCCGCTGTTCGTCTTCCAGGGCAGCGTTCCCGCTTACCGGAGCCTGGTGCCGGGTGACTCCGGCGCCGATGTCGCCCAGCTTCAGGCGGGCCTGGAGTCCCTCGGCTACTCGATCGGCGGCGACACGAGCGGCGTGTTCGGGGCTGGCACCGGCAGCGCTGTCGCTGCCTACTACACGGCGCTCGGGTACACCGTGCCGAAGGCGCCCGCCAGCGCGACGGCTAGCGGCAAGCATAAGGCGGCCAGCGAGCCGATGGTCCCGCTGGCCGAGATCATGTTCGTCCCCCGGTTCCCGGCCCGCGTGGTCAAGGTCGCCGGGCCGGTCGGGCAGGAGGCGAGCGGCTCGCTCGTGACGCTGTCGCTGGGCAATTCGGCCATTGCTGGCCAGCTCAGCCCCAGCGATGCCGCGCTGGTCAAGGCGGGCATGGCCGTCACGATCACGGATACGGCGACTGGCCTGTCCCGCCGCGGTCACATCAGGTCGGTGGGACGGCGGACGCAGACCAAAGGCAGCATTTCCGGCGGCGTCTACGTGCCCATGAAGGTCCACCCGAGGCGGCCGCTGCCCATGTCCTTGATCGGTCAGGACGTATCGCTGACCTTCACCGCCGCGCACAGTGCCCGGCCGTTGCTCGCGGTGCCCGAGGCCGCCGTCTTCGCCCGTGCCGACGGGCGCCTCTATGTCACCAAGGTGACCGGAACCCGGTCCGACGTGCTGGTGCCCATCCGCGTCGACGCGACCGGCAATGGCATGGTCGGGATCACGCCGATCGACGGCGGCACGCTGACCACCGGGGACAAGGTGGTCACCGGCACGAACTATGTCCAGAACGTGACTCCAGGGAGCAGGAGCGGAAGCAAGCAGGGAACCGGACCGGCCGTCCAGCACGGTGCTCCGTGAGCAGCACATGACCGCCGCCAACGGAGAGACGCCGGTCATCCTCCGGCTGTCCGGACTCGCCTACACCTACTCAGGCCCGCCCCCGGTCCGCGCCCTGAAGACGATGGACCTCGTTATCCGGCGCGGCGAGCACGTGGCCATCACCGGTCCGTCCGGCTCGGGAAAGTCGACCCTGCTCAACCTGGTGGGCCTGCTTGACCGGCCGACCGAGGGCACGATCGAGATCGACGGCATGGACGTGGGGGCGTCTTCGGAGCGCCGCCGATCCGCCGTGCGGGCGCGGCGGATCGGATTCGTCTTCCAGTCCTTCCACCTGCTGCCGCACCGGACAGCCGTCGAGAACGTGATGCTCGCGCAGATCTATGCCGATATCCCGCGGCGCAGCCGGCGCGGCTCGGCCATGACCGCACTCGCGCAGGTCGGCCTGGACCAGCGAGCAAATGCCCTGCCCACGGCGCTGTCCGGCGGCGAACGGCAGCGCGTCGCTATCGCCCGCGCGCTGGTCAACCACCCTTCGCTGCTGCTCTGCGACGAGCCAACCGGCAACCTGGACACGGTCACTGCCAGCGAGCTTTCTGACCTGCTCGCCAGCTTGCAGCGGGAAGGGGCAACCCTCCTTGTCATCACCCACAATCCCGCGGTCGCCGAGCGCGCGCAGCGGCGGGTCACCCTCCGCGACGGGTACCTGATCGAGCAGGCGGGCGCGGCGCCCGCAGGAAAGAACGGAGCTCGCGGTGCGGACGGAACCGACTAGCCGGCCCACCGGCGCGGCATCCCGGCTGCACCCGCGCGACCTGGTCAGCGAGGCGCTGGCGGGACTGCTGCAGCGCCCCGGCCGCTCCGTGCTGACCATGCTCGGCACGGTCCTCGGCATCGGCGGCTTCGTCGCCATCGTGGGGCTGTCGCAGACCGCAAGCGGCCAGATCGGCAGCACGTTCAACCGCCTGGACGCAACCCAGGTCACGGTGGCCGACACCGCGGCGGGCAAGGCCGCCGTGCCGACGCTGGATTTCCCGCCCAACGCGGACGCGCTGGTCGACCGGATTAACGGCGTCATCGCGGCGGGGGTGTGGTGGAACGTGGTATTCACGCGGGCGGCCGTGAGCGCCCGGCCGCCTGCGGACCAGAGCGGCCAGTCCAGCCAGCTGGGCCTGCAGGTGACAGCCGCCACCCCTGGCGCGCTGGCGGCCAGCGGCGCGAAGCTGCAGTCCGGCATCCTCTATGGCCGGTTCCATGAATCCCGGGCTCAGCGCGTTGCCGTCATCGGCGCGGCAGCGGCCAGCCAGCTGGGGATCTCGAACCTGCAGGACCAGCCTGCCATCTTCATCCAGGGCCAGTCGTTCACCGTTATCGGCATCCTCTCCAGCGACGAGCGGATTCCCCAGCTGAACTTCGGCGTGAGCGTGCCGGCCAGCACCGCGCTGCGCCTCTGGGGCCGCCCGCAGTCGAGCTCGGCCGCGCAGATGATCATCCATACCCGGCTCGGCGCGGCCCAGGTCGTCGCCAAGCAGGCCACGATCGCGCTCCGGCCGGACGACCCGAAGCTGCTGACGGCGACCGCGCCGGCCAGCCCGGCGCAGCTGCAACACTCGGTGACGACCAGCCTCAACACCCTGTTCCTGGCGCTGGCGGGGATCGCGGTCATCGTCGGCATGATCGGGATCGCCAACACCACCCTGGTAGCGGTGCTCGAGCGAGTCGGCGAGATCGGCCTGCGCCGCGCGCTGGGCGCGCGGCCGGTGCACATCGCGGCCCAGTTTCTCGCCGAGTCGACCGCCCTTGGCCTGCTCGGCGGGCTGATCGGGGCCAGCATCGGCGTCGTGGCCGTGCTCGCGGTCACGGTTTACCATAGCTGGACCGCGCTGCTCGACCCGAGGGTCGTGCTGGCCGCCCCAGTGGCCGGCGCGGTCATCGGGCTGCTGGCCGGCCTTTACCCGGCGCTGCGGGCCGGCACCGTCGAGCCTGCCGATGCGCTCCGCCGCTGACCGCAGTCGACCGCGGCCGGACGCGGCCGGGAAGGAGGTCCGGATGAGACGTACCCGCCGGGCCGTCACTGTGCTGGACCGCACCGCACCCCACCCCTGCTGGCCATCGCCCTGGCCGCGCTGCTGCTCGCCGCCTGCACGGGCGGGACGGGCGGGACGGGCGGATCGGCCACACCGGGCAGCGCGGGAAAGCCGGGTTTCAGGCCGGCCGGATCCGGCAAGGTGAACTTCGCCGGAGGGCACGGCGGCCCGGGCCAGGCCCGCGTGTTCATCATCGGGCCTGTGGGGGGCCCAGGCGCCGTCATTTCGGTGAACGCGGGCGGCCCGGCCGGCAGCAGCGGGCGCCCGCATATCTCCCTGCCCCCGATTCCGCCCGCCGACTCTGCCGCGGCCATCGCGCTGCCGCTGGACAGCTACGAGAACGTGTCGGTCCAGGAGCAGGCCGCGCTCGCAGCGGCCGGCGACCTGCTGACCCAGCGATGCATGATCGCGGCGGGCTTCAGTTACCCGGTCGCCGCCCAGCCCGGCGCGGGCGTGGCGAACGTGCAGTTCGTCGAGGATGGCGGCTACGGCGTCGCGAGCCTGACCCAGGCGGAAGCCTTCGGCTACAAGCAGCCCAGCCTGGCCGGGCCAGGGGGGCCGCTGGGAGCGCTGCCCGCCTTCGTCCCTGAGCTGCACAAGCACGGGCAAGCCTGGACTAGTGCCCTGCTCGGCTTCGTCCCCGGCGCCAGGGCGAGCACGCGGCCGCGCGAGGGCTGCCTGCAGGCCGCGGATACCGCGCTGTACGGCAAGATCGGCAGCAATCCCGACCCCGATCCCGTGCCGGCGATCGCCTTCCAGGCGGCGCAGTGGACGCAGTCCGACCCCCACATCCTCGCGGTCGAACGGGCGTGGTCGGCCTGCATGGCGCGCAGTGGCTACACCTACAAGAACCCAGCGCAGGCGGCAGGCCGCAACTGGCCGTCCACACCGACTTCGGCTGAGATCGCCGTCGCGGTGGCGGACGTGCGGTGCAAGACGCAGACAAATCTGGTGAACACCTGGCTGACCGTCGAGGCCGCCTATCAGCAGACACTCATCAGCCAGAACCTGACCCACCTCGCGCAGCTGCAGACCAACTTCGGGGCCCTGCAGCGGCGCGCCGAGCAGCTGCTGCAGCTCCCGGCCATCGCCGGGATCCTGCGGATCAGCCAAGGGCTGGTCCGCGGAGGGCGGTTCGGCCCAGGGAGGTTCGGCCGGGGAACGGTCACCTTCCGGGCGCCGTGAAGCTGCCCGCATCGTCGAACCGCCACGATGCTCGGCGGTCGGTGGCGGAGGCGGTGGCACGCCCCGGATGGAATCTGCGGCCGGGAGCCGACGAGCGCCTCGCTGTCCGCTTGACTTGAAGTGCGGTTGAAGAAATAGCGTCTGGGCCACGGTACTCGTGCGCTATTGGAGGCAGGCGTGAGCGACTGGGTACGCGCTGCGGCGGTGGATGACATCAGGGACGGCGGCGCCAGGTCGTTCGCCTACGCCGGCAAGCGAATCGCGCTGTTCCGGACGCCTGACGGCGTCTTCGCCAGCGACAACCGCTGCCCGCACCAGGGTTACGCGCTGGTGCGCGGAGACGTGAAGGACGGCGTGCTCACCTGCGCCTGGCACAACTGGAAGTTCGAGCTTGGCAACGGCACCTGCCGGTATGGCGGCGAGAATATCCGGACCTACCCGGTCCAGATCCGCGACGGCCAGGTGTTCATCGACATCGCCGACCCGCCCGCCGAGACCATCCGGCCCGATCTGTTCCGCAGCCTGACCGCGGCCATGGACGATCTGGACATCGGCCGGCTGGCGCGGGACGCGATGCGGCTGCAGCGGATCGGGACGCCGCTGGCCGACGTGGTGCGGGAGGGCATCAGGTACGCCGCGCCGCGGGCGGAGTACGGCTGGGACCACTCGCTGGCGACGCTGGCGGACTGCCTGCGGATGAGCCAGTTCTTCACCGAATCGCTCCGTGCGCTGCCGGTGATCCAGGGCCTGTCGGTGGCCGCCGAGAACCAGGTCCGGCGCCCGGCGCGGCGCCGGCCTGAGCCGGTCGACCCGGTCGCGGGGTACGGGTCGATCGCCGACGCGCTGAGCGCCTATCCGGTGCTGGTCGACGAGGAGCGGGCCGACGAGGCGGAGGCGCTGTTCCGCGGGCTGATCGCGGCCAGGGTCTCGCCCGCGGTGCTGCGGCACACACTGCTCACCGCGGTGACTGATCACTTCCTGGCTTACGGGCACTCGATGATCTTCGTGCAGAAGGCGTTCGAGCTGCTGGACGGGATCGGCTGGCAGGAGGCCGATGCGGTGCTGTCGCCGCTGGTGCCCGAGATGGTGCTCGGCACGCGGTACGACAAGCTGCCGTACATGCGCAGGTTCCTCCAGGCGTGGGAGGGGGCCGAGCCGGATCTCCAGGCGCTGTCGCGGCGCGGCGGCACCGGCGGGTTCGACCAGCGTGGCTACCGCCGGGCGCTGACCGACGGGTCGCCGGAGGACGCCGCCGGGGCGCTTGTGCGGGCCCTGGAGGCGGGCGCGCCGATGACCGCCGTGATCGACGCGACCGGCCGCGCGGCGGCTGAGCGGCTGGCCAGGTTCGACATCGAGCTGGATCTGGACGACACCAACGAGTGGGGCTGGCTCGACGTCACCCACACCCTGACCTACCTCAACGCGCTGCGCTGGGCATGGTCCGCCGATCCTTCGCCGCAGGTGCTCCGCGGGCTGTTTCACGCCGCCTGGTTCGTGCAGTGGACCGGCCAGTTCGACGAGCGGAACCCTGGCCCCGGCCGCGGCCGGCCGCAGCCGCATCCGACGCAGGACGCTGCCGAAGTGCACCGGGCCATCGTCCGCCGTGATCCGGACGCAGCTGTGGCGCTGGTCGATGGCTACAGCGGGCCGCGCGCCGAGCTGGAGCGGTCGCTGATCCAGGCGGCGGCCGAAGACCACTCCACCGCGCCGATCATGGTCGCCCATGTGGTGAAGACGGCACGGGCCGCGGTGGAGGAGTCCCGTGCCCTCGGCGATGGGCGGGGGGCAGCCGAGCCGATCGCGGCGGCCGCGCGGTTCCTGGCGAGCCCGAAG
>DATGVY010000510.1:0-32072 GCA_035299845.1 Streptosporangiaceae bacterium | reverse complement strand
CAGATCACGCGGCTGCAGCGGACCCGGTGTGGCCGCCGACTGGCGGGCAGCACTGGCCGGCTCAGCCATCGCAGCTCCCGCGGCGGCCGGCCTGGCGGGTGACGTGGCCGGCCTGGCGGGCGCGGTGGCCGGCCTGGCGGGCGCGGTGGCGGGCCTGGCGGGCGCGGTGGCGGGCCTGGCGGGTGCCGTGGCCGGCCTGGCCGGTGCGGCGGCCGGCCTGGCTTGCCAGGCTGGCCAGCACCAGGCTGGCCAGGCGGGCGGCAGCACTGGCCGGGTGGCTGACGGCCGGGGCGCTGCTCTTCAGCTGCTATCTGCAGATCTCGCGGACCACGCCGGCCGACTCCGACGGCGCAGCGAACGCGCTGCAGGCATGGGACATGCTGCACGGCAATCTGCTGCTGCGCGGCTGGCACCTCTCTGACGTGTCCTTTTACACCACCGAGCTGCCGGAGTACATGCTCATCGAGCTGGCCAGGGGCCTGCGCCCCGACGTCGTGCACGCGGCGGGCGCCATGACCTTCACGCTGCTCGTGCTGCTCGCGGCGATGCTCGCGAGGGGCCGGTGCCGGGGGCGGGCGGCCGCGGTCAGGATGCTGGTCGCGGCAGGCATCATGCTCGCCCCGACCCTGGGCAGCGGCGTCTACGTGCTGCTGCTGGATCCCGACCACGTCGGCACCGCGGTACCCGTGCTGGCGGCGTGGCTGCTGCTCGACCGGGCGCCGCGGCGCTGGTACGTGCCGGTAGCGGCAGGTGCGCTCCTGGCCTGGGCCCTGATTGCCGACAGCCTGGTCCTGATCATCGGCGTGCTCCCGCTGCTGATCGTGTGCGCCGTCCGCTGCTACCAGGGCATCGTCGTCCGCCGGCAGCCGCCAGGCTCCCAGTGGTTCGAGCTGTCGCTGGCGGCCGCCGCCCTGGCCGCGGCCGCGGCCGCGAGGGCGGCACTCGCTGCGATCGCCGGGGCCGGCGGATTCCAGGTCTGGCCGGTCGGCTCCGGGCTGGCCCTCTACGCCGAGCTGCCCCGGCACCTGCTGCTGGCCGGCCAGGGACTGCTGCTGCTGTTCGGCGCCGACTTCTTCGGCAGCAACCTGGGCATGGTCGCGATCCTCGCGATGCTGCACTGGCTGGGGCTGGGGCTAGCCGGGTGGGCAGCCTGCCTCGCCGCACGGCAGTTCGCCGGCGGCCGCGACCTGGTGGCGCAACTGCTGGTCGCGGGGTGCACCGTCAACCTGGCCGCCTACGTGTCCAGCACCCGGGCGGTGGACATCCACAGCACCAGGGAGATCGCGGCCGTGCTGCCGTTCGGCGCGGTGCTCGCCGCCCGGCTGCTGGCGCGGCGGCTCGATGCGACCGGGATGGTCCCGGCCCTGCTGATCGCGCTGACCGGCTACCTGGCTTGCCTCAGCCGGGAGATGACGCAGCCAGCGCAGCCAGCGCAGGGCCAGCAGCTCGCCAGCTGGCTGGCCGCCCACCAGCTGGACTACGGCCTGGCCGGATACTGGCAGGCCGCAAGCACGACGCTGGCCAGCGGCGGCCCGGTGCATGTCGTGCCGGTGCAGTCAGGGCGAGGGACAGTGTCGCGCGGCGGCTGGGAGGCCGATGCCGCCTGGTACGACCCGGGCCTGCACACGGCGACTTTCGTCGTGCTGCCGCCCGGTGCGCCGGGGCTTGCCGATCCCTGGTCGTCCGACGTGCAGGCCGCCTTCGGCCAGCCGGCCAGGATCTACGCTGCCGGGCCCTATACGGTGCTGGTCTGGAACCGGAATCTGCTCGACGGCCTGCACTGATCCCGCCCGCCCCGGGCGCGGTACGGCTTGCGGGGCCGGCCGGGTGCGCCAGCAGGTAGGCTGGCCCCGCTCCTAATCCCTACAACGAGGTCTCTTATGCGACGCATCGCCGCTGCGCTTTCTTTTCCGCTGCTCGCCGTCCTGGTCCTCGCGGGCTGCGGATCGTCATCATCGTCACCTTCGGCGGCATCGGACCCGAATGGCTCCGTCGCGGTGTCCGGGGCATTCGGCGCGGTGCCCGCGGTCAAGATTCCGGCGTCGCAGGCGAGCGGCAAGCTGGCCATTAAGACAGTGATCCACGGAAACGGACCCGTCCTTGGTGCCAGTGACTCCTTCGTGGGCAACTACGCCGTCTATGTCTGGAGCGGCAAGACGCACAAGCTGGTGCTGAGCACTTTCACCACCGGAACCCCGCAGGTGCTCGCGGCCAACGTCGGGCTGCCGGGCCTGAAGCAGGCGCTCACCGGGGCGCGGATGGGCAGCCGGGTGCTCGCGGTGCTGCCGCCCAAGGATGCCTACGGCAGCAGCGGCAACTCGCAAATTGGCGTGACGGGCTCCGACACCATCGTCTTCGTCGTCGATCTGATCAAGGACTTCAGCGCGACGGCCAGCGCGTCCGGCAAGCATGTGTCGAACGGCGGCGGCGCCCTGCCTGCCGTCACCGCGAAGGCGGGCAGCGCCCCGCAGGTGAGGATTCCCTCGTCGAAGCCGCCGCGCAAGCTCACCGTCAAGACGCTGATCAAGGGGTCAGGACCGAAAACCGTCAAGGGCCAGACCCTCGTCACGCAGTACGTCGGCCTCAACTGGCGGACCCGCAAGGCCTTCGACTCGTCCTGGTCGCGCCGGCAGCCGTTCGGCTTCGAGCTGGACGCTCAGCCGGCCCAGATCATCCCGGGCTGGGACCAGGGCCTGGCCGGGGTGCCGGTGGGCAGCCGGGTGATGCTGATCATCCCGCCAGCCGACGCCTACGGGAAGACCGGTAACACCAAGGCGGGCATCAAGCCAGCCGACACCCTGGTCTTCGTCGTCGACATCCTCGGTGCCGTCGGTAAGTAGCGGCGGGATTTGGTGCTCCCCGCGCCGGCCTGGTTCAGAAGGCGCCGGTGCCGTCCGGCGTGCCAAGCCCGGTCGGCGCGTCGTAACCCTTCTTCGCCACGCAGAGGTAGTCGTTGCCGCACGCCTGCGCAGCCGGCTCGAAGAACGAGTTGCTGCCCTTGGTGATGTCGAAGAACGACCTGGAATGCCGGTACAGGCGGCGAGGGCTGATCCTGGCGCCATTGCCCGCCAGCCCGTAGATGCCGGCTACCAGCGGCGCGGCGATACTCGTGCCTTCCACGGTCACCCAGCCGCCGTATGTCCTGTTGAAGATCGGCACGTTGGCGGCAATGGCCGAGACGTCGGCGACCGTCCGCATAGTGCAGTGGCCGTCGTGCTGCCAGGACGGCTTGCGGACGTAGGCCGAGCAGCCGCTGCCGCCAGCGCCGTTGAAGTCGTTCCAGACCCGCTCACGCCAGCCGCGCTTGTTCGCAGCCCTGGCGAGGATGGTGCCGCCGACCGAGGTCACCGTGGTCAGGTCGGCCGGGAAGTTCGCGGCAGTGAACCCGAAGTCGCCGGACGATGCCACGATCGTGTGGCCTGGCTGGTCATAGGCATTCCGGTGCGCGAGCGCGAACCCGTTCTCCCGGGTTCCGTAGCTGTTCGAGATGACCTGGGCGCCGAGCCTGGCCGCCGTGACCTCGGTCCTGGCCAGGTTCACGTCGCTGGGATCGTTGGCCTCGACGACCACAATGCGGCAGTGCGGGCAGGCCACCGAGATCATGGACACGTCCAGTGTCGCCTCCAGGTCCCAGCCGGTGCCCACCCCGGACGGCGGCAGCGGCGCTGCCTTGCCGCGCTGGTTGAGCTTGCGGAAGCACCCGCTCGCCGCGGTGCACCTCGGCAACCCGAACTGCTTGCGGTAGATGGCGAGGAAATGCGCCAGCCGTGGGGTATTGAACGCGATCGAGACCGCCACGGTCTGGTGGGAAGTCCGCCGGGAAGGCAGCTTGTATGCCGCCCTGATGGCCCGCGCGCCCAGGCCAAGGGGCCTGGCCGCCAAGCCGGTCAGGCCGGCCGACAGCGCCCGGTTCACTGCTGCCTGCGGCCAGTACGCCAGGAAGCACTGCTCGGATCCTGGCCTGGCCACCGCACAGGCGGGACGGATGAACAGGGCCTGCGCGACCCGGTTCCCCCGCGGGATCGCCGCGGCTGGCGAGACGCCCCCGATGGTCTGGCCGGCTGCGGTGCCGCTCATCACGGCGCCGCCTAGCACCGTGCTCGCAACGACCGTGCATGTCACGACCGCGCTGGTCAGGACCGGGCCGGAGGCGGACCGGGCACGGGTGTAGAGACTCATCTGGCTTGCTCCCTGTTGACTGGTCAGGACGCGATCTTGTAGGCGCGCTGGATGGTCTCGCCGATCGACCCGCCGGCCGCGTCGGTGGCGGTGACGCGGAGGGTGACGAAGGCGCCGGCCGGCGCGGCGAAGGCCGCACGGAACTGGCCGCCTCCCGGCCTGGTCACCGAGGCGGGCTGCCAGCTAGCGCCGCCGTCGAAGGAAACCTGCGCGTGCACGCCGGTGACGCGCGCGGCGCTGGCCAGCTGGAGGTGGCCGACGCTGATCCCGATGAGCTGCCTGCCCGGCCGCGTCGAACCGTTATTGGCAAGCCCGTGCACCTGATAGCGCAGGGTCATCATGGGCTGCACCACGCACCGCCGGGTGAGCCGAAGATTCCGGCCAGACCCGGCAATGCAGGCCCAGGGGGGAGGAACCCTGGCGGCGGTGTCGCGCCCGGACCGCCAGGTCCATACCGTGGCGCTGACGGGAGACAGGAGGTAGCGCTTGCCGATCCTGGCCGCCGACAGCGCGAACCTGATCACCGATGGGCGCCGGCTCAGGCGGACCGGCCGTATGCCGTTGACCGCGTTTCCTGCCGCCAGCCTGACACCGTTCTGGTCGATCTCGTAGCGTCCGCTGACCTTGGCATCGGAACCGCCGAAGAGTCCGGTGAAGAATCCCGTGCCGAGGTGGCCGAGCTCATTGTCGCTGAACGGGGTGGTTTCGAGCGTCAGCAAGTTGCCAACGCGGCCGGCCGAGGGCAGCGTCAGGAACCCGCTGGCGAGGCTGACGTCGGGCGCCGGGTGCAGCGGATAGCGGTTCCAGTTCTCCGGCTGGTGCCGGCCCGCTGGCAGGGACCGGAGCGCGTCGGCCTGCCCGCCGAACAGGTTCCCCGTCCGGTTGCTGGCGAACTCCCAGTACTGGCTGGACCACAGGATGGCCGGGCCGCCGGACATGTACTGGATCTGCCGCCCGGGCAGCTTCAGCGGCAGGGTCGAGACCAGCACTCCGCCGGTGAGCTGTGCGGCGGTGCCGCCGAACGTGGACCAGGCGCCGGTGGACGGCACGTCCTGGTAGTAGCGCTCATCGACCGTGGCCAGGCTGGCTTGCCGGACCGCGAAATGCTGCGCGGGAATGAGCCCGGCCGGCCCGGCGAAGTCAAGGTTGTACGCGTACGGCACGCCGGCGAAACCGGCTGGTGACGTCAGCTGAGCCGACGTGAACGACTGCAGGCTGCCCACGGTCGGCTTCACTGTGGTCGGGCTCACCCAGAACTTCGTGTTGACGCCGGTCCAGCTGATGCTGCTGGCCGAGCCCGCCTGACCGCCCCTGATCACGGTGAAGGCGATCTGCTGGCTGACCGCGGGCCGCGCCGTGGTGATCGCTATCCGGCTGCTCGCGGACCGCTCGGCGACGTGCACGGTGGTGTTCCCGGAGACCGTGAACTGCGGCAGGACAGCGAGCCGCAGCCGGAAGCTGCGGCCGGCGAAGCGGAGGAACTGGCCGACCGCCCAGTAATGGCCTGCGGGCACGCTGAACCTGGTGACGCCATGCCGGAAGAAGTTGTCCGTCTCGATCGGATCGCCGAACCTGGCGCAGTTGTCGGCGTTGAAGACCAGCACGTCATCGCCGTTGTCCGGCTGGCCGGCCAGGTTGCGGCCCTGGACGGTCAGCGTGTGCATGACGAACTCCGGGCGGACCGGACGCGGCGCGACGGCGGCGCCGGCCAGCGCGATCGTCGTGCCGCGGGCGAACAGCCCGTCGGTCCCGTAGCTGGCGCGGGCATGATCGGCCAGGAACTGGCGCTGCAGCGCCGCGCCGAACTTCGGCGCCGATCCCGGCGTCAGGTAACCGCTGGCCGTCCCGGCTGCCGCGTGCGTGATGATCACGCCGGGCAGGGCGGGGACGCGGCGTCCGTGATAGGTCACCCGGACCGGCAGCCGCCCGGCGTGTTCGCGCCGCTGCAGGGCGCGCACCGCGAACAGGCTCGGGTCCAGCCCCCGGCCGACGAAGGGCAGCGCGTCCGCTGGAACATCCGAGGTCTGCCCGCAGGAAATCAGGGTGAACAGAAAGGCGAAGCCGCCCTGCGACGAGGGCGTCATGGTCGTAGCCGCCCGGCCGCCAGGACCCGCACGGAACATCAGGCGCGTGCCGTTGATGAGCAGCACCGGCCGGGAACCAGCGGCGGGCACGGCGGCGGCGGGCACGGCGGCACCGCGTGCGGCGCCCCCTGCCGCCGTCGCTGATGCTCCCTGGCTGGCCACGACCGCAGCGGCCACGGCGGCCAGGCCGGCCGACTGCAGGAATCGCCGGGGCAAGATAGGACGCACGCGGGCCTCCTTCGCCGAGCCGCTGCGCGGGGGGCGGCGGCGGTCACGTGACATCTAACAAAGGACCGGACACAGGCGGGCAAAAATACGCGGAGAAGGCAAATTTTTACCTGACTGGTACCCGCTAGCGGCCAGCCGGTTATCAGTCGGCCGGCCGACGGGCACTCTCTCGGCAGCCCGGCCGCGGCTATGACACCCGGCAGCGGGCACCCGGCAGCTGCTATTTCAGTAGCCCGGCCGCGTGCCGGCCGGCCGCCGCGGCGGCGAGGAAATAGGACAGGTCCTGCTCCAGCCCGCGGCCCATCGTGGACAGCGGCACCGGGCAGCCGCGCAGCACCTCGTGCAGGCCGTCCACGCTGACCAGGACCAGGTGATGCCGGCCCGCGAGCGGGCCGGCCTCCGCTCTGACCCGGGCGCCGAATTCGCCCGGCAGGTCGGGCACAACCACGTCCGCCCTGGCCAGCGCTACCCGGCCATAGGACGTCAGGCTGTGATGCGAGATGCCCCGGTGACGCTCACGCCGGTCAGCCTCGCTGATCCGGAGCGAGGCCACCGGCCTGCCGTGCAGCACCGCCGCGGCATTTACGGCCTCGCCCGATGCCACCCCGGAAAAGCCCCACCTGGTGCTGGTGCCCAGGTTGCCGGGACCCTGCGAGACGACCGCAAGCTCGGCGCCGAGCACGTGCCGTGCCGCGAGCAGGCCGCTGTGCAGCGTCACCGCCTCCAGGTCGCCGCCGAATGCCTGCCCGACGGTTACCGTCCCGGCCAGCCAGCCTGCCTCACGCAATGCCGGGATCGTGCGGGAGAACCAGGCCGGCAGCGCGCCGCCGTCCAGCATCACGTAGCCCACGCGCGGCATGGCGACGGGAGTACCGCCGGCCACCCGTTCCGAATAATAGGCAGCAAGCACGGCGGGCAGCGCCGAGTGCAGGTCGGCGACCACCACCGGCATGCCGTCAAGGTTGTCGGCCTCACGGAGCACGTCATGGTGCGGCGAATCCTGCTCGTCCGCGCCGAGCACGGTGGCCTGCAGCGGCGTATAGCGGGCCTTGACCAGGTGCCCGGGGCCTGACGGGTCGTCAGGCAGCCGGCCCGGCACCGCCACTACCAGGGCGTACCCGCCAGTGCCGAGCTCCATTGCCAGGGCGGTCGTATTGAGCAGTACCCGGTCGCCTGGCTGCGGCCGGCCGGTCAGCGCAGGATAGGCCAGCGCCCGCATGGGCGCGCCGTCCACGGCCACCTCGAGTTCCGCCGCGCCCGCCCACTCCTGCCGCAGCGCGGAAACCACTCCACTCCGCCACCTGATCACTCCGGCAGGGTAGCGTCGGTGCAGGGGAAAGGAGAGCGATGTCACGGCGGAAAACCGAGCGGCTGCTCAGCCTGGTGGTCTGCCTCCTGTCAGCCGGGCGCTTTCTCACCGCCACCCAGATCCGCGCGGCCGTGCCCGGCTACCCGGACACGTTCGACGCGTTCAAGCGCATGTTCGAGCGGGACAAGGACGAGCTGCGCGAGCTCGGGATCCCGCTGGAAACCGGCACGAACTCATCCGCCGACGATGAGACAGGCTACCGGATCTCCCGGCAGGCCTACATGCTGCCGGACATCAGGCTGGAGCCGGACGAGGCTGCTGTCCTCGGGCTGGCCGCGGGGGTGTGGCGGCGGGCGGAGCTGGCCGGGGCGGCGGCCGGCGCGCTGCTCAAGCTGCGGGCCGCCGGCATCGACGCCGAGGAGATCACGCAACCCGGCATCGAGCCCCGGCTGCAGGCCGCCGAAGCCGCGTTCGGCCCGCTCTGGGAGGCGGTCAGGGACCGGCGCCCGGTCGAGTTCGCCTACCGGGCGGCAGGCCGGAGCTCGCCGCAACGCCGCCGCCTGGAGCCGTGGGGGGTGGTCAACAGGCACGGCCGCTGGTACGTGGCCGGCCATGACCTGGACAGGGCGGAGGTACGGGTGTTCCGGCTTGGCCGCATCGCCGGGCCGGTGTCGTTCGCCGGGCGGCCAGGCACCGTCACCGTGCCGGCCGGCACCGACGTGCGGGAGATCGTCAGGGACTGGGACGTGCACCCGCCGGCGCTACGCACCGCGGTCCTGCGGGTGCGGCGCGGGGCAGGGCATGGGCTCCGGCTGCGTGCCACCGGCTGCCGGCCCGACCCACAGGACGCCGCCTGGGACCTGGCCGAGCTGCCATTCTCCGACGTCGGCTGGTTCGCCGACCACGTCGCCTCGTTCGGCGCAGACGTCATCGCGCTGGAGCCCGCCGACCTGCGGGAGGCGGTCATCGGACGGCTGAAGGGGGTACTGGCATGAACACTCGCGCGGCTGTGACCGCCGCGGGCATGACCGCCGCGGCGGCGCCGCGGCCGGGCACTGCCACCGACCGGCTGCAGCGGCTGCTCGCCCTCGTTCCCTACGTGGTCAGCAGGAACGTGGTCGGCCTGGCCGATACCGCGGCCGCGTTCGGGGTGACCGAGCGGCAGCTGGTGGACGACCTCAACATGCTCTGGTGCGTCGAGCTGCGCTCCCCGGACCCGTACTGCCCGATCGACCTGTCGTATGAAGGCGGCGAGATCGTCGTCAGCCAGGCCGAGTCGATCGACCGGCCGCTGCGGCTCGGCGTCGACGAGGCCAGCGCGCTGCTTATCGCGCTGCGGATGCTGGCCGAGGTGCCGGGCATAGAGGAGCGGTCGGCCCTCAGCCGGACCATCGCCAAGCTGGAGGCGGCCGCGGGGGAGGCGGCGGCGGCCAGCGCCCAGGTAGCCGTGCAGGTCGATGACAACGCCGCCAGCGGCGTCCTGGCCCAGATGAAAGACGCGCTCGCGCGGGGCCGCCGGATCCACCTGTCCTACTACGTGCCCGGCCGCGACGAGGCGACCGAGCGGGATGTGGACCCGATGCGGCTGCTCGTGGTGGAGGGCCGGACGTACCTGGAGGGCTGGTGCCTGCGGGCGGAGTCCGTCCGGCTGTTCCGGCTTGACCGCGTGCTGGCGATCTCGGTGCTCGGCGTGGCGGCGTCGGTGCCTGGCGACGCGCAGCCCCTCGACCTGGACCAGGGCCTGTTCCGGCCGTCCGCCGATGACGTGCTCGTGCTGCTTGAGCTGTCGGCCCGCGGGCGCTGGGTCGCCGAGTACTACCCGTGCGAGCAGGTTGACGAACTCGGCGATGGCCGCCTCAGGGTCAGCCTGCGCACGCCGGATACCCGGTGGGTCAGGCGGCTTGCGCTGCGGCTCGGCGAGGACGGCCAGGTCATAGCGCCGTCGGCGGTCGCCGCACAGGTCCGCGAGGACGCCGCCGCGGCGCTGGCCCAGTATGAGTAAGCGGGGCCGGGAACAGGCCGCCGGATCGCAGGCACAATGAACCGCTATGCCCGGCTGATCTGGGCGTATTATCCCGCCGGCCAAGCCGGCTGCACAGCTGGCTACGAACCTGGCGCATGTAGACTACTGTGCGGGCTACCTGAGCGCGCGCGGACGCTTCGGCGATGAATGGGGACTTACATGTTTGATCCCAGCGCACCACACATCATCATCCTGCTCATCGTGGTGCTGATCCTCTTCGGCTCCACCAGGCTGCCCGGCGCGGCCGAGGCGCTCGGCAAGTCCATGCGGATCTTCAGGTCCGAGGCCAAGAAGATGCAGACCGACGACGATCCTGCGAAGGCGGCGCAGGCGAGCGCCGTGCAGCAGCCGGTGGCCCCCCAGCCGCTGCCCGCGCAGCCCGCCGCGCCGGACGCGACCCAGCAGCAGCTGCAGGACATGCAGCGGCAGCTGCAGGAGCTTCAGGAGCTGCAGCGGCAGACTGCGGCCCGCGACGCCACCGGCGCGAACGGCGCGCCGTTGTCCGAGGCGCAGCGCAACCAGCAGCCCTCCTAAGCTCCCGTTCCGGCCATGAGCGCGCAGGACGGCCCGCCGCAGCCTGCAGGATCCCGCGGGCTGCGGCTGCCGCGCGCCGCCAGGACGGTGAACCCGGACGGGCGGATGCCGCTCCTGGAGCACATCCGCGAGCTGCGCAACCGCCTGCTCAAGGCCATGATCGCCGCCACCATCGGCGCCATCATCGGCTGGTACCTCTTCCCGTATGTCTGGCATTTCATCGAGGCGCCTTACTGCAGGCTGAATATCAAGAGCCCGGTGGTGCCACACAGCACGAACCCCTGCCCGCTGTACGTCAACGGCCTGTTCGACTCGCTGTTCCTCCACCTGAAGATCGCCATCGCCACTGGCATCATCATCTCCTCGCCGGTATGGCTCTACCAGATATGGGCATTCCTCGCGCCCGGGCTGTACCACAGGGAGAGGCGCTGGGCCTACTTCTTCGCCGGCACGTCAGTCCCGCTGTTCGTGATCGGCGGCGGTGTCGCCTATTTCGCGATGACCAAGGGCCTGCGGTTCCTGCTCCTGCTGGTGCCCAAGGGCGTTATCCCGCTGATCACGATCAACACGTACCTCGGCTATGCCATGGCGATGCTGCTGATCTTCGGGCTCGCCTTTGAGCTGCCGCTTGTCCTGATACTGCTCAACCTGGCCAGGGTCCTGACCCATCAGCGGTTCAGGAAGTGGCGCCGGATGATCATCTTCCTGGTCTTCGCCTTCGCCGCCGTCGCCACGCCGAGCCCCGACCCGATCAGCATGCTGCTGCTCGCCGTGCCCTGCGTGCTGCTGGTGGAACTCGCCGAGATCTTCATCTGGGCCAACGACCGCCGCCGGGCGCGGCGTCCTGACCCGTACGCCAGCCTCGATGCGGACGGGTCGCTCGGCCTCGGCGACCATGCCGACGACAACCTCGGCGCCAGCCACCGCAACTAGGACCGCCCCGGGGCAGGCCGCTGCGGTGCGGGCCGCCGCGGGCAGCGGCCCGCCTAGTCTTGATCGCATGAGCACCCCGGTGAGCCCCGCGGACCGCTACGCCGCCGCACGCAGGCAACGCGCCGAGGACAGCCCCGGGCTTTCCGCGTTCCTGGCGCTCTATGACTTCGAGTTCGACGACTTCCAGCTCCGTGCCTGCCGGGCCCTGGACGGAGGGCACGGGGTCCTTCTCGCCGCACCGACCGGATCAGGAAAGACCGTGGTCGGCGAGTTTGCCGTGCACCTGGCCCTGGCCGAGGGCCGCAAGTGCTTCTACACCACCCCGATCAAGGCGCTTTCCAACCAGAAGTACGCCGACCTGGTGCGCCGCTACTCTGCGGCCCGCGTCGGGCTGCTCACCGGCGACAACAGCATCAACGGCGAGGCGCCCGTGGTAGTGATGACCACCGAGGTGCTGCGGAACATGCTGTACGCCGGCTCGCCGACGCTCGGCAGCCTCGGGTACGTGGTGCTGGATGAGGTGCACTACCTGGCCGACCGGTTCCGCGGCGCGGTGTGGGAGGAGGTGATCATCCACCTGCCAGAATCCGTACGCCTGGTGGCACTGTCCGCGACGGTCAGCAACGCGGAGGAGTTCGGCGACTGGCTCGCCCAGGTCCGCGGCGGCACCACGGTGATCGTGGATGAGCACCGGCCGGTGCCGCTCTGGCAGCATATGCTCGCTGGCGGCCGCCTTTATGACCTGTTCGTCACCGACCACGACCAGCCTGCCGTGGCGGCTGGGCCGCCGGACGGGCGCAGTGCTCCCGGCGAGGGAGGCCGCACGGGCGGGCGCGGTGCCCCCGGCGAGGGAGGCCGCACGGACGGGCGCGGCGCCCCGGCCCGGCCGGCCCGGGGGACTAGCCGGCCCCGCGCGATGGTCAATCCCGAGCTGCTGCGCATCGCGCAGCGGGAGCAGTGGGCCGCCCGCAAGGCACCGGGCCGGCCGGGCCGCGGCGGGCGCCGCCCGCCCAGGTTCAGGGGCACAAGCCGGCCCGATGTCATCGGCCGGCTGGATGCGGCCGGCCTGCTCCCGGCCATTACCTTCATCTTCAGCCGGGCTGGCTGCGACGCGGCGGTCCAGCAGTGCCTCGCCGCCGGCCTCCGGCTGACCACGCCCGAGGAGGCGGCCGAGATCACCGCGCTGGCGGAGCGGCACACCGCGGACATTCCGCGCGAAGACCTGCCGGTGCTCGGCTACGGGGAGTGGCTCCTTGGCCTCCAGCGCGGCATCGCGGCCCATCATGCCGGCCTGCTGCCCACCTTCAAGCAGGTGGTGGAGGAACTGTTCACGGCCGGGCTGGTGCGGGCCGTGTTCGCCACCGAGACCCTGGCGCTCGGCATCAACATGCCGGCGCGGACGGTGGTGATCGAGCGGCTGGACAAATGGAACGGCGAGACGCACGCCGACCTGACGCCAGGTGAGTACACCCAGCTGACCGGACGGGCGGGCCGCCGGGGGATCGACGTGGAGGGGCACGCCGTGGTCCTCTGGCAGCCGGGTGACGACCCCGCGGCCGTGGCGGGCCTGGCCGGTACCAGGACCTACCCGCTCAGCTCAAGCTTCCGCCCGTCCTACAACATGGCGGTCAACCTGGTCGGCCAGGTCGGCAGGGAGCAGGCATCGGCACTGCTTGAGTCATCCTTCGCGCAGTTCCAGGCGGACCGTGCGGTGGCCGGGATCGCCCGGCAGGCCCGGCGCAGCAGGAAGTCCATGGCCGAGGCGGCCGTCAGCTGCCACCTCGGCGACTTCGACGAGTACATCGCCATCCGCCGTGAGCTGTCGCAGCGCGAGGGCGATCAGGCACGGCGGCGGTCCGCGGACCGGCGTGCCGAGGCTCTGCGCTCCCTGCAGCAGCTTCGGCGCGGTGACATCATCCGGGTCCCCAGCGGCCGGCGGGCCGGGATCGCCGTCGTCATCGACCCGTTCGCGGGCCGCGGCGACGAGCCGCTGCCGCTCGTCCTCACCGCGAATCGTCAGGTCAAGCAGCTCTCCGCGGCCGACTTCCCGGTTCCGGTGGCTGCCATCGAGCGGATCAGGATACCCGCGTCCTTCAGCGTCAGGTCCGCGAATCACCGGCGTGACCTCGCGGCGACCATGCGTAACCGGCTGGTGGGGGTTGATCTCGGCCGGCTGCCCAGGGACGCCGCTGGCGGTGCCAGCGGTGCGGACGGTACAGGCCGGGCGGGCGGCGCGGACGGTACAGGCGGTGCCGGCCGGGCCGGTGACGACGGGGAGATCGCCATGCTCAGGCAGCGGCTGCGCCAGCACCCCTGCCATGGCTGCCAGGACCGCGACGAGCACGCCCGGCAGGCTGAGCAGTACCTGCGAATACAGCGGCAGGCCGAGTTGCTGGAGCGCAAGGTTGCCGGCCGCAGCCATGTCATCGCGCGGACCTTTGATCAGGTATGCGGCGTCCTGACTCAGCTTGGCTATCTGGATGGTGACCAGGTGACCGCGGAGGGCACCCGGCTGGCCAGCCTGTACACCGAACTCGACTTGCTCGCGTCGGAATGCCTGCGCCGGGGGCTCTGGGACGCCCTGACGCCTGCCGAGCTCGCTGCCTGCGTCTCCGCCCTGACGTTCGAGTCCCGGCAGCCTGAGGACGCGGCGCCGCCGCGGCTCCCCGGCGGCCGGGTCCGGGACATGCTGGCCGCCATGGTCCGGGTCTGGAGCGAGCTTGACGGCATAGAGCGGGAGCACAAGCTCTCTTTCCTGCGCGAGCCCGACATGGGCTTCGCGTGGAACGCGCACGCCTGGGCACAGGGGCGGCGGCTGGAGACGGTACTCGAGACCGGCCTGACCCCCGGCGACTTCGTCCGGGCGGCCAAGCAGCTCATCGACCTGCTCGACCAGGTGGCTCTGGCCGCCGGGCAGGCACCGCTCGGGGCCAAGGCGCGAGCCGCCATCGATGCCCTGCGCCGTGGCGTGGTGGCCTACTCCTCCGTCGGGTAGCAGCGCGGCGCCGGGTCCGGGTCCCGGCCGGGTCTCAGCTACTCCTCGATGGCCCCGCCGATCCGCCGGAGATGCCGCCGGAAGGTGCAGGACGGATCGGCGCCACGCCGCGCCAGGTAGTCGTCGAAGGCCGTCTGCTGATGCCGCGCGCGGGACTGCTGGTTGCGCCAGGCGGCCGCTGCTATTGCGACGACGGCGGTCCAGGCGATGAGGGGGGTGCCTGTCCGGGGTCCGGGTGCGCACGTGCCAGCGGCATCTCGTCCGCGCCTGGGGGCGGAATCTCGCCGGAACCCCGGGTGAGCAGCCTGGTGGGGACCTCCACGGCCTCTGGTGCGCCGTTGGGGTCACGGATGCGGTGGAGCAGCATCTGCGCGGCAAGAGTTCCCAGGGCAGGAGGATCCTGCGCGATGACGGTGATACCCGGATCGAGCAGGACGCCGAGCGGGATGTCGTCGAACCCGACGTGCGCAATGCTCCGTTCCGCGCCCATGGACCGCAGCGCCATCCGGGCCCCGATGGTCAGCAAGTTCTGCGCGGTGAAGATCGCCGTGGGGGCTGGGCGTGACCCGAACAGGTCGTGCGTTGCCTGCTCGGCCGACTGCTCGGAGTGGATGTCGCGGCGGATGAGCCGTTCGTCGGGCTCGATGCCGCACGTTTGCAGGGCATCCAGGTACCCGCGGTAGCGCTCGGCGGCGGTATAGATCCGCCGGAGATCGCCGAGGAAGCCGATCCGGGTATGCCCCCTGTCCAGCAGGTGGGTCACGGCGAGCCGGGACCCGCCGAAATTATCACTGATCACCGTATCTGCGGCAACCGTGGGCGCAGGTCGGTCGGCGAACACCACCTGGGTTCCCCGGCGCAGCTCCGGTAGCAGGTAGCGGTGATCGGGACCGCACGGCACGATGATCAGCCCGTCGACGCGCCGCGCGCAGAAAGCACTCAGCAGCGCTCTCTCCCGCGTGGCGTCGCCGTCGGAACTCGCGCACAGCACGAGGCAATCCTGTTCGCTTACCGCATTCTCGACTGCCCGCAGCAATTCCGCCGCGAACGGGTTAGCCACGTCCTCAAGCAGGACTCCGATGGTCGCCGTGGGCTGCCCAGTCAGCCGCAGGTGGCGCGCCGTGACGTTGTGGCGGTAGTCGAGCTTCTCGATGGCCTGCCACACCCGGGCGGCGCGCTCTGGGCTGACGCCGTTCCTGCCATTGACCACCCGGGAGACAGTCATGACGCCGACCCCCGCCAGCGCTGCCACATCGCGCATCGTCGGATGAGTGCCCCCTGGACGGCCAGGACTGGGATCGTTCCCCAACCGCGGATCTCCCGTTCGTAAGGTGTTCCTCCCTCACCAGATACTCAGCATATACGTGTATCGATTTGGTTTCGGGGGCTTGACGCAGGAGTTACACCAAGCGTACGTTCGGCAACAAGACGGTAACGTTACCAAAAGGTCGGGCGACCGCGATGCCCTGTCTTGGTGGCCCCTCCCGTGGGTCTGGTGGGCCTTCCCCCAGCTACACCCTTCTCACCGTTGCGGAGGTTCGTTCATGAGCTATCCCCCGTTCAAGCTCCGCCCCCCGTTCAGGCTCCGCACGCTCGGGGCAGTCGGCTGCGTAGCCGCCGTGGTGGCGGTGGCCGCCTGTTCGAGCGGCGGCACAAGCGGTCAAAGTAAGAGCGGTGGCGGCGTGGTGACCGTGGCTGTGGTTTCCAACCCGCTGATCACCGGCCAGATGGAACCGCTGACCAAGTCTGTTTTTGAGAAGCAGTACCCGGGCATCACGGTCAAGTTCGCCACTTACACCGAGGGTGACCTGCGGGCGGCGATCGAGAAAGATGTCAGCACGCACAGCAACGCGTTCAATGTCATCATGATCGGCCCGTACGAGACGCCGCTGTTCGCGAAGAACGGCTGGCTGGACAACCTGTCCACGCAGTTCATCTCGAAGGATCCGGCCTACGGCGCCGGTGACCTGCTCCCGCCCATCGCGAAGTCGCTGTCCTACAAGGGCGGCCTGTACGCGGTGCCGTTCTACGGCGAGTCGTCGATGATGTACTACCGCAAGGACCTGTTCGCCAAGGCCGGGCTCACCATGCCGGCCCACCCGACCTGGGCGCAGATCCAGACCTTCGCGGCCAGGCTCAACCAGCCCGGCAAGGTGGCCGGGGTCTGCCTGCGCGGCCTGGCGGGGTGGGGCGACAACATGGCGTCCCTGGACACGGTCGTCAACACCTTCGGCGGCCAGTGGTTCAATACGAGCTGGCAGCCCCAGCTCACCTCGCCGGCGTTTGTGAAGGCGACCAATTTCTACGTCAACCTCGTCCGCAAGTACGGCGAGTCCGGCGCCGCCAACGACAGCTTCAACCAGTTGCTGACGCTGTACGGCCAGGGCAAGTGCGCGATGTGGTATGACGCGACGGTGGCGGCGACCTCCATCGCGGGCAGCTACCCCTCTATCGCCGCGAAGACCGGGTATGCCTTCGCCCCGGTGGACCTCACCAAGTCCTCCGGGTGGCTGTGGACCTGGGCGCTGGGCATCCCGCAGGGCGTCTCCAACCAGGCCGGCGCGTGGAAGTTCGTGTCCTGGGCCACCTCGAAGGCCTACGACCAGCTGGTCGGCGCCAAGTACGGCTGGGCCGCGGTCCCGCCGGGCACCAGGACCTCCCTCTACAACAACCCCCTGTACCAGCAGAAAGCCAAGGCGTTCGCCGGTATCACCCTGCAGTCGATCAACTCGACGAACCCGCTGCACCCGACCCTGCACCCGGCTCCCTACGTCGGCATCCAGTTCGTGGACATCCCGCAGTTCGAAAGCCTCGGTGTCCAGGTCGCTCAGCAGATCGCCGGCGCGATCGCCGGCACCGAAAGCGTGAGCCAGGCGCTGAAGACCAGCCAGGCCGACGCCTCCGTCTACACCCCGCAGCAACTGTCTGGAGGCTAGCAGCACGCGCCTCATGGGGACCCCGGGCGGGACCGGCCCGGCCGGGGCCCCATCGTCCCGACACGTCATGAGGAGGGCTTTCCTGTGACAGTAGTCGATTCAGTCGCGGCGCCAGCTCCCAGGGTCGGGGTCCGGCCGCGGGCGGCGAGCCGCCGCGAACGGTGGCTGCGCCGCCTGCCCCTGCTGCCCGCGCTGATCTACGTCGTGGTCGTCACCCAGATCCCTTTCGTGGTGACGCTCTGGTACAGCTTTCAGAGCTACTTCTGGGACGTCCCGGGCGGCGCGCACTTCACCGGGCTGAGCAACTACACCACGGTCTTCACCAATCCGTCCTTCCGGGGCTCGGTGGTGCGCTCGGTGGTCATGACCGCCTCCGCCGTGATCGTCGCCATGCTCCTGGGGGTGGCCTTCGCGGTGCTGCTTGACCGCAAGTTCCTCGGCCGTGGCGTGGTCCGGACGCTGATCATCACGCCGTTCCTGGTCATGCCGGCCGCGGCGGCGCTGGTGTGGGCGTCCCCGATGCTCGACCCGAACTTCGGGCTGCTGAACTACCTGCTGGCGCCGTTCGGCGTCAATCACGTGGCCTGGCTCAGCGTGCACGCGCTGGGCTCGGTGATCGTGGTCATGATCTGGCAGTGGACGCCGTTCATGACCCTGATCGTGCTCGCGGGCCTGCAAAGCCAGCCGGCCGACACGCTGGAGGCGGCGAAGGTCGACGGTGCCGGGGCACTGGCCACGTTCCGCGAGCTCACGCTTCCGCATCTGCGGCCCTACATCGAGCTCGGGATCCTGCTGGGCTCGATCTACCTGGTCAACGTGTTCGACGCGGTCAGATTGATGACCAATGGCGGGCCCGGGACCGCCACCACCAACCTCCCCTTCTACCTGTACCAGCAGGTGAACAACGCATTCGACGTCGGGGGGGCGGCCGCTGCGGGCGTGGTCACCGTCATTCTCACGATCATCGTTGCCACGTTCGCGCTGCGGATGTTCGCCAGGGTCTTCCAGTTCGAGGAGGCATCGGGATGACCGCCTTGTCGCTGCGGCCGGGGCCGCGCAGGTTCCGCCAGTGGTCGGGGCGGGCGGGCTGGGCGGTCCTCGCATGGGTGGTCGCTATCGCCTTCTTCATCCCGGTGCTGTGGATGGTGATCACGGCGTTCAAGCCGGAGTCCGCTGCCGAAACCTGGCCGCCCCAGTTCATCTTCACCCCGACCCTGTCGGAGTTCCGGCTGGCCGTCAGCGGCATGGGCCCCTTCCTGACCCACTCGGTGCTCGCGACGGTCGGCTCCACGGTCCTGGTGCTGCTGCTGGGCATCCCCGCCGCTTACGCTCTGTCCGTGCATCCGGTCAAGCACTGGCGCGATGGCCTTTTCTTCTTCATCTCCACGAAGATGCTGCCCATCGTGGCCGCGATCGGCCCCCTCTACGTCATCGCCCTGCACGCGCACCTGCTCGACAGCATCTGGCTGCTGATCATCCTCTACACCGCGATGAACCTGCCGCTCGCGATCTGGATGATTCGTTCCTTCATGCTGGAGGTGCCCAGCGAGCTGCTCGAGGCGGCGCGGCTGGACGGCGCGGGCCGCATCCGGGAGATCGGCAGCGTGATCCTGCCTATCGTCTCGCCCGGGCTGGTGTCGACCGCGCTCATCTGCGTGATCTTCGCGTGGAACGAGCTCTTCCTCGCGATCAACCTGACGGTCACGAATGCCGCAACCCTGCCGATGTTCCTGATAAGTTCCGTCCCCCAGGAAGGGCTGTTCATCGCGCACCTATGCGCGGCGGCAACGATTGCCTCGGTTCCGGTGATTGTCGTTGGCTGGATAGCCCAGCGCTCGCTGGTCCGCGGGCTGTCCATGGGTGCCATCAAGTGAGGCGGGAGATCGGAGGTCCCCAGTGGCGGGTGTGAGGTACATGTCGGCGACCCGCGTGTTCGGGAAGGACATGCCGCCGGCGGTTGACGGGCTCGACCTGGATATCCAGGACGGCGAGTTCATGGTGCTCGTGGGCCCGTCGGGGTCGGGCAAGACCACCGCACTGCGATTGCTTGCCGGGCTTGAGCCGCTCGATGGCGGGCGGGTGGAGATCGGCGGCCGGGACGTCACCGATGTCCCGCCCAAGGACCGGGACATCGCGATGGTGTTCCAGAACTACGCCCTGTACCCGCAGAAGACCGTCGCGGAAAACATGGGCTTCGCGCTGAAGATGCAGCGCGTTCACCGCGATGAGCGGGACCGCCGGGTGCGGGAAGCCGCCCGGCTGCTGGACCTCGACGACCAGTTGCTCGATCGCAAGCCCAAGCAGCTGTCCGGGGGCCAGCGGCAACGGGTGGCGATGGGGCGGGCCATCGTGCGCGAGCCCAAGGTCTTCTTGATGGACGAGCCGCTGTCCAACCTTGACGCGAAGTTGCGCGTCCAGACCCGCAGCCAGATCGCCGAACTGCAACGCCGCCTCGGGATCACCACGGTCTATGTGACCCACGACCAGGTGGAGGCGATGACCATGGGTAATCGGGTGGCGGTGCTGAATGAGGGGAGGTTGTTGCAGTGCGCCACCCCGCGCCAGCTGTACGACGATCCGGTGAACCAGTTCGTCGCCGGGTTCATCGGCTCGCCCGCGATGAACCTGCGGACTGTCCCGCTGACCGACGGCGGCGCCCGGCTGGCGGGCAGAGTGCTGCCACTTCCGGCCGCGGTCCGCACCGCAGCTGGGGAGGCCGGCCTCAGCGAACTCGTGATCGGCATGCGGCCAGAGCACCTGCACGTGACGGACGGTCCTGGAGAGCTGACCGGCGAGGTGATCCTGGTAGAAGACCTTGGTGCCGATGCCCTCCTGCATGTGCGCCTGCCCGAGGGCGGGAATCAGGTTGTGGCGCGCACCGAAGGACAGAAGCCGCCGACTCCGGGACAAAAGGTAACGTTGCACGTCCAGCTAGATGACGTCTTCGCGTTCCACCCCGTGACGGGCGCCCGCCTCGCGGGTTAAGCCTGGAACCAGGCGTGGTCACGCCGAGGGCACCAGCCGGCAGAACCCTGGTCCCGCCACTGCGACCGATGGGAGGACCCATGCGTGCCATCGTGCTAGACCGTCCAGGCAGCTTCCGGGTGGCAGACGTGCCGGACCCTGCGCCACGGGCCGGGGAGGTCGTGGTCAGGGTGGAGTGCTGCGGGATCTGCGGCACCGACTTGCACATTCTGGCGGGGGAGTTTCCGCCGACTCCTTACCCCATCACACCCGGCCACGAGTTCGCCGGAACGGTGGTGGCCCGCGGCCCGGACATCAAACCCGACCTGCCGGTAGGCGCCCGGGTGGCGGTGGATCCGTCGCTGTATTGCGGGTGGTGCCGGCGATGCCGGGCCGGGCGGGACAACCTGTGCGAGAACTGGGCGGCGATCGGCGACACCGTCAACGGCGGGTTCGCCGAATTCGTCGCGGTGCCCGCGGTCAACGCCTACCGGCTGCCCGGCCACCTCGACGCGCAGTACGGGGCGATGGCCGAGCCGCTGGCGTGCGCAGTGCACGGCATGCGGCGGCTTGGCCCGGTGTTCGGCGACCCGGTTGTGGTGGTCGGGGCCGGCACCATGGGCCTACTGCTGCTGCAATTGCTGCTGCATGCCGGGGCGGGTCCGGTTGCCGTCGTGGACAGAGTCAGTGAGCGGCTGGAGGTCGCCCGCAAGCTCGGCGCTGCCCAGGCCGTCACTGACGCCGGCGCGCTTGATGGGGCACGCTTCGAGATCGCGGTCGATGCGACCGGGGTGCCGGACGCGATCGAGACCGCGATCGGGCTGCTCGACCGGGGCGGGCGGATGCTGGTCTTCGGTGTGTCGCCGGCCCAGGCCGCGATCCGTGTCTCGCCGTTCCTGGTCTACAACGACGAACTGTCCATCACCGGGTCGATGGCTATCTTGCGCAGCTTCGGCCAGGCCGTCGACCTGCTCGCCAGTGCGGCGGTGGACCCGCGCCCCCTGCTCGGAGAGCCGTTGCCACTCGAGCAATTCGGCGAGGCGGTGGACCGGGTGCGGGCGGGCCAGGGGATCAAATGGCACCTCCGGCCGTCATGATAAGGGCAGGTGGGGCCATGACCGGTTGTGCACGCGCCAGCGGATGATCACTGTCACCGGCGAGGCGCTGATCGACCTTGTCGCCGACCACGACGGCCGCGTCGCCACGCAGCCGGGTGGCGGGCCGTTCAACACAGCCAGGACCATCGGCCGGCTGGGCCTGGCCCCCGTCTTCCTTGGCCGCCTGTCGCAGGACAGCTTCGGCCGCCTGCTGCGAGCCAGCCTCGATCAGGACGGCGTAACGCTCGGCGTGCCGCAACTGACGGATGCCCCCACCACCCTCGCCGCCGTTGACGTCGACGCGGGAGGAGCGCCCAGTTACCGCTTCTACCTGGCCGGCACATCCGCCAGTGCCCTGGAGTACCCGCTGCTCTCTGCCGCGCTCCCAGACGGCGTGACCGCTCTGCACGCTGGCAGCCTGGCCCTGGTGATGGAACCCATCGCCACCAGCATCGAGCGCCTGATCGCCAGCGACCTGCCGCCTGACACGCTGGTGATGATCGATCCCAACTGCCGCCCCGACGTGATCACCGACCAGCAGGCGTACCGTGCCCGGCTCTCCCGCATCCTGCGCCGGGCCGATGTAGTCAAGGTCAGCATGGAAGACCTCGCCTACCTGTTCCCTGGCACACCAGCGCGCACAGCGGCCGCCGCCCTGCTCGACCAGGGGCCCGGGCTCATACTTATCACCGACGGTCCCCGCACGGCCCGGGCTCTCCTGCCCGGGCAGGAGATCAGCACCGATGTCCCGGCCGTGAAGGTCGCGGACACCATCGGTGCGGGCGACGCGTTTGGCGGAGCGTTCCTTGCCTGGTGGTCAGGCAACGAACTCACCAGGTCCGATCTTCATCGGTCTGGTGCACTTCGCGAAGCGCTCCAGGCGGCCGTCGAAGTCGCGTCCTTGACCTGCACACGCATCGGGGCCGAGCCGCCCTGGTCAGCGGAAATACGCGGACGACCGGGGTGGCGCTCCGGCCCAGGCACCAAGCGGAGGCAGCCGCTGCCATAGGCAACGGGCGTGCACGTATTCCCATGGAGCCCGGATACAGCGGCGTTTGTCAACGGCATCCGAAAATTGACCAGGTTCCGCCCGCGCCAGCCGATCGCGAGGAAGCCGGGCGACGCGCCTGGCTGCATAATGTGTTGCGCGCGAGCCGCCAGCCGGGGCACCATCCTGCGCATGATTACCGGAGACGCCAAGGTTCTCTTCGAGATCCGCCGGGCCGCGCCCGATGACTGGGCCGCGCTGCGGCGTATCAGGCTTGCCGCGCTCGCCGAGGCGCCGTATGCGTTCGGCTCGACCCTGGATCGCGAGATCGGCCTGCCTGACCGGCACTGGCGCGCCCGGATAGCCGTCTTTCCGCAGTTCATCGCTTGGGCAGGCGCCGAGCCCGTGGGGCTGGCGGCGGGCTACGTCGAGCCCGCCGGGGACGCCGCGCACGGTGACGGAACCGGCCCCGGCCGAGAGGGCAGGGAAGACGGCGCCGGCGCCGGCGGAAGCTGGCATCTCGTCTCGATGTGGGTCAGCCCGCAGGTGCGCGGCAATGGCATCGCTGACGGCCTCGTCGCCGCGGTCAGCGCCTGCGCCCGCGCTGACGGCGCGCGGCACCTCACGCTCTGGGTGACCGATGTCAACGGCCGCGCGCAGGCGTTCTACCGGCGGCGGGGATTCCGCTCCACGGGCAGGCGGCAGCTGGTCCGGCCGGAAGAGCCCGGCCACTGGGAAGAGGAACAGGTGCTGAACCTCAGCTAGTGTCCCGCTCCGGTGATGCGTGAGCAGTAGCGGCAGATGCGGTTGATGATCTGGTCGGCGGTCTTGGTCCAGTTGAAGGGCCGGGCATTGCTGTTCCAGGTCTTGATCCAGTCCTCCAGCGCGGTGGCGAGTTCGTCGAGTGAGCAGAACACGCCGCGGTCCAGGCAGCGTCGTTGCAGTTCGGCGAACCACCGCTCGACCTGGCTGATCCAGGAAGAGTACGTGGGGGTGAGGTGCAGCTGGACGCGGGGATCTTGAAGTCCTCGGTGCGCCACGGCTGCAGCCCGAATGCCCGCCAGATGCGGTGCACGCTGGCCGGCGAGATCCCCACCCGCTTAGCCAGCTCCCGCCTGGACCAGTGCGTCGCGCCCTCCGGGACTTCTTCCAGGGTGCGGACCACCACCTCCTCCACCTGGGCGTCGGTGATGGTCCGTGGCACCCCGGGGCGGGGCTCATCGCCCAGCCCGTCCAGCCGGCGCGCCAGGAACCGGGCCCGCCACCTGGTCACGGTGCCCCGGTTGACGCCCAGCCGCGCCGCGACCGCGATATTGGGCCCGCCGTCCGCGCAGGCCAGGACGATCCGCGCCCGCAGCGCCTGCCCCTGCGCGGTCCTGCGCCGCTTCGCCCAGTTCTCCAGCGTCGGCCAGATCAGCCCTGGGTCACCTGGCTGAACGGGGGCGGGCCGAGGATCTCGATGCCGCCGTTCTTCTGGGCCGAGGCCTGCACGCGGCTCATGTCCACTGGCCCGGCATCGATGCCCCGGCTGTCCTCGCTTCGGACGGGCTCGCTGGCGTCCCAGTAGAACGCCTGGCAGCAGCCGGGTGTGTGCAGGCACAGCAGCCGGGCGCCGTCGGCGCCGGAGACCTTGAAGGCGTGCGGGATGCCTCGCGGGGCGCTCGCGATGCCGCCGGCGCGGACCGTGTGCTGTTCTCCGTCGAGGTGCATGAGGATCTCGCCCTCCAGCACGATCATCGTCTCGTCGGAGTCGGGGTGCAGGTGCAGCGGTGTGACCTTGCCGTGGTCCATCCGGTCCTCGAAGAGGAGGAACGCGCCATCGGTGTCGTCGGACGTCGCCTTCCAGATGTGCAGGCCGCCGCCGAAGAACCAGCGGCGCTCGCCGTCTTCCGTTGCTCGAACCAGGGACTGCCGGGCTGTGCTCGCGCTCATGAGTTCCGCTTCCCGTTCGTGGGACATGCATCCCATGACGAGATTGGCATACCATGAAGGTTATGTCAACGCCCTATGAGACCGGCGGCCGCTCGGCCCAGAAGGCCCGGACCCGGGACGCCCTCGTCGCTGCCGCCCGTGACCTCGTCGCCGCCGGCGTCACGCCGACGGTTGAGGACGCCGCCGCCGCCGCGTCCATCTCACGGACCACCGCCTACCGCTACTTCCCCGGCAAGCGTGCGCTGCTCCTGGCGGCGCACCCCGAGATCGCCGCCACGTCGATGCTTCCGGCGAACCCGCCGCAAGACCCGGCGGCGCGACTCGATGCCGTCGTCCGCAACTTCACCGCCATGATCCTCGACACCGAGGCGCAACAGCGAACGATGCTGCGCCTGTCCCTCGAGGCCGACGCCGCCGAACGAGACGCGCTTCCCCTCCGCCAGGGACGCGCGATCGCCTGGATCGCCGAGGCGCTCGACGGCGTCCGAGCTGACCTCCCCGGCCAGCAGTTCCGCCAGCTCGTACTCAGCATCCGCGCCACCACCGGCATCGAGGCGATCGTCTGGCTCGTCGACGTCGCCGGCCTGTCGAGGAACGACGCCGTCGCGCTCACCCGCTGGTCCGCGCAGGCACTCCTTCACCGGGCAACCACGATTCCGCCCCCAGCACCCAGCCGATCCGGCAGGCAGGGCCGCCCCTCCAGGGCAACGACCGACCCAATCAGCAACACCCCCGCGGCACCGAGATCGACCCGCCCCTAAAGCCAGGCCAGGGGGTGACAGAACACGCGCGAGTCGGCCGCGAAGCGCTCCGACAGAGCCAGCGGCTCCAGCCTGTTATCACCCATACCGCCAGCAGACCGCACGAACCAGCCGGACGGAACCCGGGGACCACCGAAGCTAGGACTTACCGGGACGAAAAACGCCTCATGTGGTGCCGCGACAACTCAAGACCGGGACACTAGCCGCTGGCGCCCAGCACCGGCAGGTCGTAGGTGCGCCGGACGCTGCTGCCGAGCCTGGTGATGTCCGCGCCATAGACATGCAGGGAGATCGCGACACCGTCGCCGCAGTTGCGGACCCGGTGAATGTCGCCTGGCGGGGCGAAGCCGCTTACCTCGCCGTCCGCGGCGACGTTGCTGCCCGTCTGCTCAAGCCAGCCGCCGTCGCGCACCGCGTAAAGCTCCTCATGCTCGGCGCCCTGGAGCACGCCGAAGACACCACGTGACGTGGTCATGGATCGGCGTCACCTGACCGGGCCGCCAGACGAGAGCGCAGACCGAAAATGACCCGTCCGGCTCGGTGTGCAGCAGGTGACAGACGTAGCTGTCCGGATCGCCGACGCGCTCGGCGCTGGTGAGGATCTCCGGGCCTGGCAGCTGCGCGCGCAATTGCCCGGCCACCAGCTCGGCGGTCTGCTGCCAGTCGGCATGGCGCGCCGTCGCGCCGCGGATCGCCGTCGCGAGGCGGCCAGGACATCGAGTGCGCGCCGCGATTGCTGGTGCCATCATTCCTCCTCACGGGCTGCTGCAGGCCGGCGCCTGCTGCAGGCCGGCGCCTGCTGCAGGCGGGCGCCAGATAGCCAGCGTAGGGACGAGGAGGCAGCCAGCTCCAATGCCAAAAGGCTCATCTATCCATCGAGGAAATGCATGAGACCTCACACGTTCCGCTTTTCGGCGGTCCCGTGCTGGCAAGATGACCAGGGTGGGCCCGCTGATGCTGCTGGACAGTGCCTCCCTGTACTACCGCGCGTTCTACGGCATACCGGAGAAGTCCATGACGGCGCCGGACGGGACACCGGTCAACGCCGTCCGGGGGCTGCTTGACATGATCGCCCGGCTGATCCGGGCGCGCCGGCCGGGGAGCCTGATCGCCTGCATGGACGCGGACTGGCGGCCGGCGTTCCGGGTGGCCGCGGTCCCTTCCTACAAGGCGCACCGGGCAAATCCGGACGGCAGCGAGCAGGCGCCAGACGCGCTCACCGCGCAGGTGCCGGTGATCGAGCAGGTTCTGGCCGCTGCCGGGGTGCCGATGGCGGGGGCGGCAGGCTATGAGGCCGACGACGTCATCGGCACGCTGGCCGCCCGCGCCGACGGTCCGGTCGAGGTGGTCACCGGGGACAGGGACCTCTTCCAGCTGGTGGACGACTCCCGGCACGTCCTGGTTATCTACACCGCGCGCGGCCTGTCCAAGCTCGACATCGTCGATGAGGCATGGGTGGCCGGCCGCTACCAGATCCCCGGCCGGGCGTATGCGGCGTTCGCGGCGCTGCGCGGTGACCCGAGCGACGGGCTTCCCGGGGTGCCGGGGGTGGGGGAGAAGACCGCGGCCGCGCTGGTCCGCGTGTTCGGCACCGTCGAGGCGATGCTGGCGGCGCTGGACAAGGGCCATGGCGGTTTCCCGATGGGCAGCCGGGCCAAGCTCGCTGTGGCCCGCGAGTACCTGGCGGCCGCGGTTCCCGTGGTCCAGGTGGCGACTGACGCCCCGCTGCCGCCGGCCGGCGGGAGGCTGCCCGCGGGGCCAGCCGACCCCGTCCGGCTCGCCGAGCTCGACGCGAGATGGGACCTCGGCTCCTCGCTGGGCCGGATGTCCGCCGCCCTCGCCGCCAGGACGGACTGAGCCGCCAGGACGGACTGACCCGCCAGGACGGACTGACCTGCGGCCTGGGCCTCTACAGCACCTGCAGCGCCACCAGGCAGGTGTCATCCTCCGGGTCGGTCGAGCCGAGTGCCTGCAGGGCCGCCGCTATGACCTGCTCAGGATCACCGACGCCGCGCGCTGACCTGGCCAGTGTCGCCAGGCCGTCATCCAGCGACCGGTCCCTGCGCTCGACCAGCCCGTCGCTGTAGAGCAACAGTACGTCGCCGGCCCGCAACCGCAGGGACGTCACGGCGTAGCCGTCCTCACCCGCGCCGAGCAGGATGCCATCGGGCGGATCAAGCGGCGCAGCCCAGGCGCCCCGGACGAGCACGGGCGGCGGATGACCGGCCTGCGCCCAGGTCAGCACCCGGGTAGCCGGATCGAAGTAGCCGGCCGCCACCGAGGCCGTGTGCTCGGGAGCGACATGACGGACCAGGTCGTTGAGCCAGCCCATCAGGCGGTCCGGCGCGGCGCCGGTGATCGCCAGGCCAGCCAGCGCGCCGCGCAGCCTGGCCATGCCCGCCGCGGCGGCCAGGCCGTGCCCGGCGACGTCGCCGATCGCGATCAGGACCTGGCCGGTCGGCATCTCCGCGGTGATGTACCAGTCACCGCCCACCCGGCTGCCGCGCGTCGCCGGCAGGTACCTGACAACTGCGCGCAGGCCGGGCAGCTCGAATGGCCCGTCGTGCAAGGGCAAGATCGCCCGCTGCAGCTCGAGCGCTATGTGCCTTTCCTGGGCCAGCTCCGCGGTGAGCCTGGCCTCCAGATCGCGCGCCCGCGATGGCCCGGGCAGCCTGGACGGAGCGCCCTGGCTGCCTGCCCGAGCGGGCACCGCCGCCGTGCCAGGGCGGCTGGCCGGAACCTCTACAGTCTCAGAAGTCATGTTGTTTCACATCTGGTATGTGTTCGTGCACCTAGCGTGAGGCATTGAGCGCGCTCCTGTCTAGATGCAAGCGCCAGCCGCCATGATGAGAGAATGCCGGACAGGGAAAGGCGGCAGCGTACGGGACTGGAGGCCTTGATGGGAATTGAGCAGGTTCACACCGCGCTCTATCCGGCGGACCGCCTGGACAAGGCAGCAATGGCGGCCCGGAATGCCGGCTTCGGCGCGCTGCTTCTCACTCCCGGGCCAGATTTGCGGTACGTGATTGGCTACGACGCCCATCAGCTGGAACGGCTGACCTGCCTGGCAGTGCCCGCCGAGCGGCCGCCGTTCCTGGTGGTGCCCAGGCTCGAGCTGCCAGCCGCGCTGGCGTCCCCGGCCGGAGGCACCGGGCTTGACATCATCGCGTGGGACGAGACCGACGATCCGTACTCGCTGGTTGCCCGCAGGCTCGGCCCGGTCACCTCGGTCGGCCTCGCGGACCGGATGTGGGCGCTGATGGCGCTGCGGCTGCGGGCGGCGTTGCCTGCCGCCCGGCAGGGCCTGGCCAGCGCGGCCCTACGTAGCCTGCGCATCCGCAAGTCGGCCGCCGAGATCGCCGCGCTGGGCGACGCGGCCGACGCCATCGACCGGGTGCACGCCCGGGTGCCGGGCTGGCTGCAGCCGGGCCGGACCGAGCGGGAGGTAGCCGCCGACATCGCGGACGCGATCGTGGCCGAAGGGCATGCCCGCACCGACTTCACGATCGTGGCCTCCGGGCCCAATGCCGCCAGCCCGCACCACGGCGCCTCGGACCGGATGCTCGCCGCCGGCGATGCCGTCGTGGTCGACATCGGCGGCACCATGCCAACCGGCTACTGCTCGGACTGCACGCGAACCTACGTCATCGGCGCGCCGCCACCGGGCTTCGCGGCGTATTACCAGGTGCTGAAGGATGCCCAGGAGGCTGCCTGCGCCGCGGTCCGTCCCGGCGTCAGCGCCGAGGCCGTGGATGCGGCCGCACGCGAGCCGATCACCGCGGCAGGCTACGGCGAGCACTTCATCCACCGGACCGGCCACGGGATCGGCCTGGAGAGTCACGAGGATCCGTACATCGTGGCCGGGAACGCGGAGCTGCTTGAGCCCGGGATGGCGTTCTCCATCGAGCCGGGGATCTACCCAGGCGCGCACGGCGCCAGGATCGAGGACATCGTGATCTGCGGCGAGCAGGGCGGCATCCGGCTCAACAACGGCACCAGGGATCTCGTCGTGGTCGGGGTCTGATGGGACTTGCGCACCGGGTGTACGCCGGCGAAGAGTCGAGGGAGCTCTTCGGGCTCGCCGCCGAGCTTGCCGACAAGGAGCTGCGCCCGGTGGCCGCCGCGGCAGAGCGCGCAGGGAACTTCCCGCGCGGGCTGTTCAGCGTGCTCGGCGCCGCCGGACTGCTCGGCCTGCCGTATCCGGAGCGCGCCGGCGGCGGCGGCCAGCCCTACGAGGTGTACCTGCAGGTCGTCGAGGAACTGGCGGGTGCATGGCTGACCGTCGGGCTCGGGCTGAGCGTGCATACCCTCGCCTGCTTCCCGCTCGCCGTGGCCGGCACCGCGCAGCAGCAGGAAGAATGGCTGCCGTCGATGCTCGGCGGCGGTCTGCTCGGCGCGTACTGCCTGTCCGAGCCGCAGAGCGGCTCGGATGCCGCCGCGATCCGTACTCGCGCGGCGGCGGACGGCCCGGACTACGTGATCGACGGGGTGAAGGCCTGGATCTCGCATGCCGGGCAGGCCGATTTCTACACGCTCTTCGCCCGCACCTCCGGTGATCATGACGGGCCGCACCCGGCGCGCGGGATCAGCTGCCTGCACGTCCCGGCGGAAACGCCCGGGGTCTCGGCGGCCCCGGCCGAGCACAAGATGGGCATGCGGGCGTCGGTGACCGCGCAGATGATCTTCCAGTCGGCGCGGGTGCCAGCCGGCCACCTGGTCGGGGAGGAAGGGCAGGGGCTCCGTATCGCGCTCGCCGCGCTGGACGCGGGCCGCCTCGGCATCGCCGCCTGCTCCACCGGCCTGGCTCAGGCAGCGCTCGATGTGGCGGTCGGCTACGCCCGCGGGCGGCGCCAGTTCGGGCGGCCCATCGCCGAATTCCAGGGAGTGTCCTTCCTGCTCGCTGACATGGCCACGGCCGTCGAGGCAGCCCGGGCCCTTTACCTCGCCGCAGCCAGGCGCAAGGATGCCGGGCTGCCGTACGGCCCGCAGGCCGCGATGGCCAAGCTGTTCGCCAGCGACACGGCCATGCGGGTCAGCACCGATGCGGTGCAGGTGCTCGGCGGATACGGCTACGTCGAGGACTTCCCGGCCGAGCGGTACCTGCGCGAGGCAAAGGCGCTGCAGATCGTCGAGGGCACCAACCAGGTCCAGCGGATGGTGATCGGCCGGGCGCTGGCCACGGACCCGCATGGGCCGGCGGCGGTCTCCGGCCCGGCCGACGGTCCTGTTACCGGAGCGTAAGTCCGGTGATCCGGCCGTTACCCCGTATCGGTCGCTACCGGGACCGGCAGGCTACCTTGACGGGGTGGAAGAGACCAACCGCAAGATCGTGGCCCTGCTGGCCCGTGACGGCAGGATGAGCTTCACCGAGCTCGCCCGGCAGACCGGGCTGTCCGTGTCCGCAGCCCAGCAGCGGGTGCGGCGCCTTGAGCGGCGCGGCGTGATCAGGGGGTACGCCGCGCTGATCGATCCCGATGACGCCGGGCTTCCGCTGACGGCCTTCGTCTCCATCAAGCCCTTCGATCCGGCCGCGCCGGATGACGCCCCGGCGCGGCTTGCCCACCTGCAGGCGATCGAGGCCTGCCACAGCGTCGCGGGCGAGGAGAACTACATCCTGAAGGTGCGGGTGGCCTCGCCCGCGGCCCTTGAGGACCTGCTCCAGGAAATCCGCGCGGCGGCCAGCGTCTCCACCCGCACCACGATCGTGCTGAGCACGCCCTATGAGAACCGCCCGCCGGACGTACGGGCGTCAGCAGCCGACGGCGAACACCCGCAGTGACCCGCTAGCGGTCAGGTCCTGGCGGCGCGGCACGATCGCGGCGGTGCCGTGCCAGGCCGCCGCAGTAGCCGCGAGATCGCCTGCCGGCCCGGCCACGACCGTGGCGCCGCTGAGCAGGGCGTGGTCGAGCAGCACGGTGTAGGCCCGGCCGTCACCGGCTGGCGGTGTCGTGATCACGATGTCCTGTTCGGTGAGTTCCGCCGTCACGGCAAGCCTGCCCAGCTCGGCGGCCAGTTCCCGCTGGGTCAGCGGGACCGGGCTCAGCGTGCCGTCCGGCTGCCAGACGTACGGCAGCAGCGCCGGGTCACTGCGGCGCCCGCCGGCCGACCGCAGCGACCCCGACCTGAGCAGCGCATCGAACGGGGTCGTGGCCGGCGCGTCGCCGAAGGAGATCACCTGGCGGACCCACGAGCGGTCGGCGGCGGCCAGCGCCGCGGCGGCCAGCGGCGGCGCGGTCAGCAGCATCCGCGCGCCGCAGTCGGCGAGCTGGCCGGCGATGTCGGGAACGGTCAGCCCCGCGGCGACCGGCGAGGGCACGCCGCCGGCGGCCCGGATGGCGTGCGCGGCAAGCGCGTAGCAGACGGCGTCAGGGACATGCACGCCGACGACGTCCCTGGGGTGCAGCCCGCGCCATGCCAGTCCCGCCGCGGCCGCCTGGATCACGGCGGCCAGCTCGCTGTAGCTATAAGCCCGGTTCTCCCGGCCGGCCAGCGCCTGATGGCTGCCGCGCGCGCGCGCCATGCCGAGCAGCCGCTGGGTCACGGCGACGTCAGGCAGCGGCATCCCGGTGGTCGTCATCGAGCGGAACCTCTCAGCATGCGGGCGTGCCGGGCTCCCGCGGTCGCCGGGCAAGGTGCCCGGGCAAGGTGCCCGGGCAAGGTGCCCGGGCAAGGGGCCCGGGCAAGGGGCCACGGCCAGGAGCCAGGGCCCCGGACCGCGCGCCGCCGCGAGTCGGGCATCCCCCTCCTGATGTCCGGGCCCGCATGCGGTGCCACGGCTTGAGCCACTCGCCGGGCTGCCGTGCACCGAAGTGCACACCCAGACGCTAGGCACTACACCGCCAGTGCACATGCGCAGAATTAGCCATAGCCCTATGCATTCCGCAGATCGCGGACATGTGTACGCGGGGAACGGCCAGCCAGGCACGCCGCGCGGCGCACTGGCCGCCCAGCCAGGCGGCGCACCAGCCGACCGGGCCGCCGGCCCTGCGGCTAGCTCAGGACAGGCGCTAGCTCACGAACCGGGCCAGCTCAGGGACCGGGCCAGCTCAGGGACCGGGCCAGCTCAGGGACCGGGCCAGCTCAGGGACCGGGCCAGCTCAGGGACCGGG
>DATGVY010000509.1:0-6428 GCA_035299845.1 Streptosporangiaceae bacterium | reverse complement strand
CCACGGCTGCGGGCCGCTGCACCGAGATGGCAGCTCATCGGCTCTCCTCGGGCCGACTCGCGGACTCGGGGCGCCGGCCTCGCCGAGGATATCGCCGCCCGCTCCCGTCGGGTGGCCGACCGCCCGATGGGTGGCCGGCGGCCGGCCGGCCAGGTAGCGTCGGGGGTAGCGAAACCTTCTGACCGGCGGCGGGGCCAAGACCCGCTCGCCATGCTGCACCTCCCGCCCGGGACCCCGGCGGTACATACCCCTTCGGCCACGATGTATTGCCTAGGAGCCTGCGGTGCGATCCCTTGGAACAGATTCGGCCATAGCCCGGCCGGAACCCGGCGGCATGTCAGCGCTGCCCGGGATACCCGGACAGCCCGGGACGCCCGCGCAGCCCGTGACGCCCGAGCAGCCCGGGATACCCGGACAGCCCGTGACGCCCGGGCAGCCCGGGACGCCCGGGCAGCCCGGGACGCCCGAGCAGTACGGCCCCCAGCCCGCTGCGCGGCGCGGCAGCGAGTACGCCCAGCTGTCCCGGCAGATCAAGCAGGCCGGGCTGCTGGAGCGCCGCTCGCGCTACTACATCTGGAAGATCACCATCACCGCCGCCCTGCTGACCGTCGGATGGGTCGTGTTCGTGCTGGTGGGCAATTCGTGGTGGACATTGGCCGTGGCCGCGTTCCTGGCCGTGATGTTCACTCAGGTCGGCTTCCTCGGTCACGATGCCGGCCACCGCCAGATCTTTGGCTCCCGGCGGGCCAACTACGTGCTGGGGATCCTGCACGGCAACCTGGGCATCGGGCTGAGCTACGGCTGGTGGGTGGACAAGCACAACCGCCATCACGCCCACCCCAACACCGAGGGCGCGGACCCCGACATCATGCTCAGCGCGCTGGCGTTCTCCGGCGCCCAGGCTCGCGCCGGCGGGCGGCTGGGCCGGCTGGTCCTGCGGTACCAGGCCTACCTGTTCTTCCCCATGCTGCTGCTGGAAGCCGTCAGCCTGCACGTGTCCAGCATCCGCGCCGTGACGAGCCGGGCCTCGCGGCACAGGCCGGCCGAGACGGCCTTGCTGGCTGCCCACGTGGCCGGTTACCTGGCCATCGTGATGCTGGTGCTACCCCCCGTTAAAGCCGTGGTCTTTGTCCTTGTGCAGCAGGGCCTGTTCGGCGTGTACCTGGGCAGTTCCTTCGCGCCCAACCACAAGGGCATGGCCATGCTGGACGCGGGCGACCAGATCGACTTCCTGCGCCGCCAGGTGCTGACGTCCCGGAATGTGCGCGGCGGCTGGCTGACCGACTTCGCGCTCGGCGGCCTGAACTACCAGATCGAGCACCATTTGTTCCCGTCCATGCCGCGTCCCAACTTGCGGCGGTCACAGGCGCTGGTCGCGGCGTTCTGCCGGCAGCGCGATGTGCCCTACTGCCAGAGCAGCCTGCTTGGCTCGTACGCCCAGGCGTTGCGGCACCTCAATGCCGTGGGCCGGGCTGCTGGCCCGGCGGCGCTGGCGACTGCCGCCCGGCCCTGAGGCCTGGCAGGTCCTCCGAGCCGTCCACGAAGGCCCTGGCCAGCTCGGACAGGCGGAGATTGTGGGACCTGGCGTAGCTCCGCAGGGTGTCGAACGCCCGGTCCATGCTCACTCCCGCGCGCTCGGCCAGCTTGCCCTTGGCCTGCTCGATGGTGACCCGGCTGTTCAGCGCGGCCTGCAGCTGCTCGTTGAGCGTCTCGCTGCGGCGCAGGCTGCGCTCATGCAGCAGGCTGATCGTGGCCACGTCGGCCATGGCCTGGGCGACCCGGGTCTCGGCCTGGCCGAACGGCCCTGCAGTCGCGCGGAAGAGGTTCAGCGCCCCGATGACCTGCGCGCGCAGCCGCATCGGCAGGGCCTGCACGGCGCCGAATCCGGTCCGCTGGGCGGCCGGCGCGAACCGCGGCCAGCGCCCTGCGGCGGCGCCCAGGTCGGTCACCGTGATGGGCTCGCCGCCGCGGAAGCAGTCCAGGCACGGGCCCTGATCATGCTGGATCTGGAAGAGCTCGAGCAGCCTCGCCTGTTCGCTGGAGGCGGCGACCACTTGCAGTTCGCCGCGCGGGTCAGCAAGCAGCAGCCCGGCCGCCGACGCGTCAAGCAACTCGACGCTGCGATCGGTCAGCACGTGCAGGAACTCGATGACATCGAAGCCGACGACCATGGTGTCGGCCAGCTCGACGAACGTCTCCGACAGCACTCGCCCATCCATCCCGCTCACCATTTCATGAAAACGCGGCTCGGGAACAGCGGCTCGGGAACAAGGGCACGCAGCCGCCTGGCGCTCGGCAGGCGGGAAGCCGGGCCGGCGCCCAGGATGTCGTCGCGGGCGGGACTGGTTAAGCCACGGGCAGGGCCGCCCAACGGGGCGGCCCTGCCCGGGCAGGCTGTGCAGCCTGGTGAGACGCGGCCTGGTTAGAGCGGGCGGACCTGCTCGGCCTGCGGCCCCTTGGGACCCTGGCCGGCGGTGAAGTCAACCCGCTGGTTCTCCTGCAGGCTGCGGAAACCGTCAGCCTGGATCGCGGAGTGGTGAACGAAGACGTCGGCGGTGCCGTCGTCGGGGGCGATGAAACCATAGCCCTTGTCGGCGTTGAACCACTTCACGGTGCCCTGAGCCATCTACTTCTCCTACAGAAACGATCTTCGGGATCCACGGATGTGTGTCCCGGGTTGCTGTGACCGCCTGCCTTCGAAGGCTGGGCTCTGAAGTATCCAAACGCCCGCGGTCAGAATTCCGCAGGCGCTGTTACACGACACGAACTTCGACTACAACCACCACCTATTTAACACCATCGGGCAACCGCATCGCTCGCGCTGTGCGGAACTCGCCGCTCCAGGGACGCGGCGAGCGCGGCGGGACGCCCGGGCCGGAGCGTCCTGCGAATCCATCGGCGTCGGCTCCCCGGTCTGCTGTTGCGGCGTCCCCGGTAGTGGCAGAGCGCACGGCTACCGGCGCGGCGCGGCCTCGGGACGGCGCAGCCGCCAGGGCAGATATGAGGCGCCAGGGCCGTCGGCGGCGGCCATGTCGGCCGGGTTGGACAGGGCGCAGCGGCGCAGTGACAGGCAGCCGCAGCCGATGCAGGAGTCCAGGCCATCGCGCAGCGCGGTCAGCGCGCGTATCTGGTCGTCGAGCCGGCTGCGCCAGCCGCGTGACAGCCGCGCCCAGTCGGCCCGCGTCGGCGTTCGCGTCTGCGGCAGGCTGGCCAGCGCGGCGGCGATCTCGTCAAGCGAGAGCCCGATATTGCGCGCCGCCCGGATGAACGCCAGCCGCCGCAGCACGCTGCGCTGGTAACGACGCTGGCCGCCGGATGTCCTGGTGGCCGACAGCAGGCCCTGGGCCTCGTAAAACCGCAGCGCCGACGGCGCGAAACCGCTCCGGCCGGCGACCTCGCTCACCGTCAGCGCATCCGTCGGCTTCATTGCCCCGCTCCGATCTGTGTCAGTCAGCACTGTGTTAGTCATCGCTGTGTCAGTCATCGCTGTGTCAGTCATCGCCGTGTCGTTCAGCATCGTGCCGTTCAGCGCTGTGCCGTTCAGCACTGCGTCGTTCAGCATCGTGCGGTGCAGCGCGGCTCGTGCCGCCCTGTACCGCTCTGCACCGCCCACCGGGTGCCGCCGCTCTGCGCATCGCACCTGCCCATCGCACCGGCGCCGTACCGGCCTCGCGCATTTGACTTCAAGTTAACTTTAACATCAAGTATGGGGGCAACAACCGCCGACGGCAAGGAGGACAACATGCCGGTAGCCATCGTCACGGGCGCATCCCGTGGCCTCGGCCTCGCCACGGCACGAGCGCTCGCGGAGCAGGGCTGGTCGGTCGCGGCCGACGCCCGCCACGCGGCGCAGCTTCGGGACGAAGTCGCGCGCCTGCCGGCCGGCCGGGTTGTCGCCGTGCCAGGAGACGTCACCGATGCGCGACACCGCGCCGAGCTAGTGGCAGCCGCCAGGGAACTCGGGACGATCGCGCTGCTGATGAACAACGCGAGCCGTCTTGGCCCCAGCCCGCAGCCCGGTCTTGCCGACTACCCGGAGCCCGAGCTGGCGGCGGTCTATGCGGTCAACGTGCTGGCGCCGGTCGCGCTGACCCGGCTGGTCATCACCGACTTGCTGAGCGCCAGCGGAACGGTTGTCAACGTCAGCTCCGACGCGGCGGTCGAGGCGTACGGCGGCTGGGGCGGCTACGGCTCGTCGAAGGCCGCCCTCGACCAGGTATCCGCGATCCTCGGTGTCGAGCACCCGTCACTGCGGGTGTACGCGCTCGATCCCGGCGACATGCGCACCGACATGCACCAGCACGCATTTCCCGGCGAGGACATCAGCGACCGGCCGGAGCCGGAAACGGTCGTTCCTGCCGTGCTGCGGCTGCTCAGCGATAGGCCGCCCAGCGGACGCTACCGGGCAGCCGACCTGCTGGATGGCAGCCCGCCGGACCCCGGCACGCCGGACCCCAGCCGGGCAGGCTCCGGCCCGCCGGACCCCGGCGCGCCGGACCCCAGCCGGGCAGGCTCCGGCTCGACGGACGCCGGCCCGATGCCGGCCGCGGCAGCCCGATGACGGTCCTCGCCGACTTCGACCTGCCGCCGGGGCTTGAAGCCGACAAGCCGCCCGAGGCACGCGGCCTGGCCCGGGACGAGGTCCGGCTGCTGGTCGCGGACGGCTCCGGCCTGCGGCACGCGCGGTTCACGGATCTCGGGCTGTTCCTGCGTCCCGGGGACGTGCTCGTCGTCAACACCTCCGCGACGCTGGCCGCCGCCGTCGACGGACGCCGGGCGGGCGGCGCGCCAGTGGTCGTGCACTTCTCGACCTTGCTGGACGACGGCAGCTGGCTTGTCGAGCTGCGGCCGGCTGGCCGCGCGACCGGCCCGGTGAGCGACGCGAGGGCGGGCGAACGGGTCGGGCTGCCGGCCGGAGCCGCGCTGGTGCTGCGCGCCGCGGCGAGCCCGCGGCTGTGGCAGGCCCGGGTAGCTGTCGAGGGCGACGTGCGTGCCTACCTGTCCGCCCACGGACGGCCGATCAGCTATGCCTACCTGGCCGGATCGTGGCCGCTGACGGCCTACCAGACGGTCTTCGCGCGGGATCCCGGCAGTGCGGAGATGCCCAGCGCAGGGCGCCCGTTCAGCACTGATCTCGTCACCGCCCTGGTAGCGAGCGGTATCGTGATCGTCCCAGTCACGCTGCATACCGGAGTCTCTTCGCTTGAGGCAGGCGAGGCGCCGCTGCGCGAGTGGTTCCGGATACCGGGACCGACGGCTGACCTGGTGACGCACGCCCGCACGGCCGGCCGGCGGATCATCGCGGTCGGGACCACCGTGACCCGGGCCCTGGAGAGCGGCACCGCGCCGGACGGCACCGTGCGCGCCGCCGAGGGCTGGACCGACCTGGTGCTTGGCCCTGACCGGCCGGCCAGGGTGGTCGACGGGATCATCACCGGCTGGCACGCCCCAGGCGCGTCACACCTGGAGCTGCTGGCGGCCGTAGCCGGGCCGACCCTGGTCAGCAACGCCTACGGCGAGGCGATCCGGCACCGCTACCGGTGGCACGAGTTCGGGGACAGCTGCCTGCTCCTCAGCTAGCGGGCCTGCCCGCGCGGGCCACCCGGCCGCGGCCAGGCGGCGGCCAGGCGGCGGCTAATCTGACCGCCTGCGACTCAGGTCCCCGCAGCGCACCGCGCCCGCGCCGCCGGGCTGTCACACTACCGAGCATGCAGACGCTCGTACTCGATCATCCGCTGGTCGCGCACAAGCTGACCGCGCTGCGCGACGTCCGCACCGAGTCACCGACGTTCCGCCTGCTCAGCGACGAGCTGGTGACATTGCTCGCGTACGAGGCGACAAGGCAGATCCGGGTGGAACAGGTGCAGGTGCACACCCCCATCGGCCTGGCGGACGGCGTCAAGCTGGCCAGGCCGGTGCCGCTCGTGGTGCCGGTGCTCCGGGCCGGCATCGGGATGCTGGACGGGATGGCCAGGCTGCTGCCCAAGGCCGACGTCGGCTTCGTCGGGCTGGCCCGCGACGACGAGACCCTGGTCGCCTCCACCTACGCGGCCAGGCTGCCCGCCGACCTGACCGGGCGCGAGGCATTCGTGCTCGACCCGATGCTGGCCACCGGCGGGACGCTCGAGACGGTGATCGGCATGCTGGTCACGCGCGGGGCGGCCGCCGTGACGGCCATCTGCCTGCTGGCCGCCCCCGAGGGCGTCGCCCGGCTGGCCGAGGCGTTCCCGGACGACAAGCCAGTGCCGGTGCGGGTGGTGACCGCGGGCATGGACCAAGGGCTGAATGACCGCGGCTACATCGTGCCCGGTCTTGGCGATGCCGGGGACCGGCTGTTCGGCGCGATCTAGCCCGGTGGCCGGCCAGCCCGGAGCCCGCCCTCGCTGGCCGGCCGGCCCGGAGCCAGCCCCGGCCAGCCGGCCTTCGCC